>JBARKD010000440.1:0-8835 GCA_049800615.1 Acidobacteriaceae bacterium
ACTCAGTCGACGGGGTCGTGTGGACGCAGGTGGCGAGCTTTGTCTACGCCAAGGCGCCGACGTTGGTCGGGCCCTTCGCGGGCAACTACAATCAGACTCCCGTGCGTGCCGTCCCGGTCGTGATGGCCGTCAACTGGTTTCACGTTCTGTGAGCCGGTTTTACTTCACATTGCCGATTTTCAACCGGGAGCTTCGAGAGCGCCAATCGCAAGCCAGGAAAAGAAAGCGGATCTTCCGCAGCCTTCACCTTTCACGCGCTTGCGCGGACACTTAAGGGCGGCGCTGAGAGGCGCTGGCCAAATTGCGAATGGATGTCTCATTCATAACGCTCTAGGAATGCGCAACGCCGCTTTTCATGGGGCACAGTCACCAGAAAGAGCCTGACCATGAAGAAGATTCTCGTTGTGGACGATGATCCCGATGTGCGATTAGGCCTGCAGGTACGCCTGTCGGCGAACAATTACCAGTTGTTTTTTGCCGCGGACGGAGTGACCAGTATTGCCGAAGCGCGGAAGCATATGCCTGACTTGATCATTCTGGATATCGGGCTGCCGGCCGGCGATGGTTTCAGCGTACTCGAGAGGCTGAAGGTTAACGAGAAGATGTCGTCGATTCCGGTAATCGTATTGTCCGGACGCGACCGCGTTGGAAACTGGGACCGCGCCATCAAGGCGGGAGCCAAGACTTTTCTACAAAAGCCCGTGTCCAATGACAAATTGCTGGCTGTCATTCGATTGATCCTGGCCGAGACCGACCACAGCTCAGAGCCAGTCTACGATTTGACCGGGCCCGGTTTGCCGACGTAGAACTGGTCTCATAAATAGACAAATTTCGGAGAGGCCGCGCATGAGACCCGCCCTCGAAGCGGGGCTCAGGGTCCAACCAGAAGCCGCAGACCCGTATATGAGACAAGTTCCAGTCTGTCGGAGGAATTCGACCGTGCGCCGGCGGATTCGGCCCGTAGCCCGATACGCTTTTCCCCAAAGCGGGTCTGTATCGTTCCCTTGACCATGATTTAATGGTGCTGGCCTCTCGGCCTCCGAAAGGAACTGCAGATACCCGATGAAGACCCGTGTGTCCGCTGTTATTACGCTCATGTTGATCTTCGCTGCACCGGTTTTGGCGCAGCAAGTCTCAGTCGACTACCTCAAAAACGTGGATTTCTCCAAGTTCCACACGTATGCCTGGGGCGAGGAGAATGCCAACCAGATTCGCAATTCGATCCTGGCTCAGGTGGCCAAGACGAATATCGAATCTGCGATGCAAAGTAAAGGTTTCACCCAGGTAAAACGCACCGAGCATCCCGATCTCCTCCTGCTGGCCAGCGGTGGTTCAAGACAGCAGACTTCGTATAGCACTTTTGGAACCGGACCACGGTTTGGAGGAGGCATGGCCACAATCACGCCTCAACAGAGCACGGAAGGCACGCTCATTGTGAGTCTGTATGATGCCGGCGCGAAGCAGCTGGTGTGGCGTGGCATTGCCCAGGGCACTTTGAGCAACAACGGTGATAAGAATCAAAAACTGGTTCAGAAGGCCGTAGACAAGATGTTCAAGAAATACCCAAAAACGTAGGGCGCAGCCTGGGAGAGGTTCGCTTGTCACCTTCTTATCTTCCTTATCTACGCCTAGCAGCTACGCTGGCACTGGGGCTAGCTGCTATCACGCATGCGCAGCAGACGCGAGTGGTGCTGGAGCGGGGCAACAGCACCATTGTGCTCGAACCGTATGCGCCCAACATCATTCGTGTAACCCTCAGTCTGCTGAAGCAGCCGGCGTTGGCGCCTCCGGGTTACGGATTGGTAGCCAAACCCGATGCTGCCGGCTGGAACCATCAGCAAAATGAACAGGGAGATGTGTACCGGTCGGGGCGGCTTACCGTAATCGTGGCCGGGAAACAGTCTGCCGGGAAGCCACCTTTACCTACACAGTTGGATATTGCGAAGTACTTCAACGGATCGGCTTCCGGGGTGCACATTTCCTTTGGCACGGCTGAGGGAACTACGCTCCTTGATATGCGGGGTTGGTCGATGGCGGTGCCCAACCATAAGGACGGCACCGCAGGTGTACTCAACGATAAGCGCCCAGGAGACGACCCCTTCTACCAGGTGGGCGCTACCTTTGCCTCGCCTGATGACGAACACTACTATGGCCTCGGCCAGAATCAGGAAGGCTTTCTCGACCATCGTGGCCATACCGTCGAGTGCTGGAATAACTACACCGCGACGGGAGGTCCCACCTGGTGCGTGCCCCTGCTGGTCACCAACAAGGGCTACGGTGTGTTGTGGGATAATCCTTCGCAAACAACCATCCAACCCGGCTTCAACGAGCAGACGCGCTGGACCTCTCAAGTAGGCGATCGCGTCTCCTTCTTTGTGATCGCGGGTTCTAAGACAGATGAGATTTACAGCGGGTACCGGCAGTTGACGGGGTCGACCCCCATGCTGCCCAAGGCCGCGTACGGATTCATCCAGTGCAAGCAGCGCTACAGCACGCAGGATGAAGTGATGGCCGTGGCCAAGGGGTATCGCGAACGGCACCTGCCGATTGATGTCATCGTGGTGGACTGGTTTTACTTCTCGAAAATGGGACAGATGGATATGGTGCCGGACAAATGGCCTGATCCCGCGGCCATGAACAAGGAACTGCATACCATGGGCTTCCAGACCATGATTAGCGTATGGCCCCGGTTTGAGCGCGGCGGCCGCTATTACGACCTGGTTCTGAAGAACGGCTGGTTTGAGCATCTGGCCGATGGCGAGCCGGTTGATGGTCTGCCCTATGATCGGGCCGGGTCTGATATCGACACCACCAATCCCGCGGCGGCTCGCTGGTTCTGGGATAGGATACGGGAGAATTTCATCAGCAAAGGCTTCGATTCGATCTGGGCGGATGAAACCGAACCGGATCTACCGCCCAATGGTGCGTACTTTTCGATCGGACCCGGGAGCCGCTACTTCAACGTCTATCCGCTGTTTCATTCCGCGGCGATTTATGACGGCTTTCGCCGCGATACAGATCATCGTGCGCTGATCCTCTCGCGGGATGCCTATTCTGGAGCGCAGCATAACGGGGCAATCTTCTGGTCGTCCGACATTTATCCCACATGGGACACGCTGCGGCGGCAGATTCCCACCGGGCTTGATGCCGCGGCCTCGGGAATCGCCTACTGGGGAAATGACATCGGCGGCTGGCAATACCTGCCCGCGGAGCATCATCCAGAGCACCCTCCGCTAATTGATCCATCGGACGCGCGGGACAATGTTGGCGGCTACGACGATTATCCGGAGCTGTACACCCGCTGGTTTGAGTATGGCGCCTTCCAGCCGAACTTTCGCACCCATGGCAGCCGCCGTTACAACGAAGTATGGTCGTATGGCAAACAGGCTGAGCCGATTCTGGAGAAGTATCTGCGGCTGCGATATGAGCTCATGCCTTACATCTATTCCCTCGGGTGGCAAACGCATCAGACCGGCGCACCTTACATGCGAGCATTGTTTATGGATTTTCCCCAGGACGCTAAGGTAGCGGACGTACGGGATGAGTACATGTTTGGCCCCGCGCTGCTAGTTGCTCCGGTAACCGAACAGGGGGCGACCAGCCGCATGGTGTATCTGCCCGCCGGGGCAGATTGGTACAACTTCTGGACGAAAGAAAAGATGAGCGGCGGGCAGACAGTTCGAGCGGAAGCGGCGATCGATACCATCCCGCTCTTTGTACGCGGAGGGTCCATCCTGCCTTTGGGGGAACCGGTGGAGAACATGGGCCAAGTACAGAAACTCGAGAAGATTCGGGTGTATCCGGGAGCCAACAGCGACTTCACACTTTATCAGGACGATGGCACGACGTATGCGTATGAGAAGGGAAGCAGCAACATCACAACGCTGCACTGGGACGATGCCGCCGGGAAGCTTACGCAGGCGGGGGTTCCGGTGGGCTCGATAAGCGAGCTGCAGGAGGTCGTGGGGCGTTGACAAATGTCTGGTTGTGCAACCGTAGCTGTGAGAGATATCTATGACTGTTGAGGAATTGAACCAGAGTTTCGGCATACCCGGTGCAGCGGAGATCAGTGCAGGAAACGGCGGCCTGCCGAGGCTGAGAATCAAGACTCCAATTGCTACAGGAGAAATCTACCTGCATGGGGCGCACCTTACATCCTGGCATCCTGCCGGAACTGACGAAGTGATCTTTCTCAGTAGTCGATCACAGTGGCAGGAGGGGCGAGCGATTCGCGGCGGCATTCCGGTCTGTTTTCCATGGTTCCGCAACAAAGTGGACGACCCGAAAGCACCTTCTCATGGCTTCGCGCGTACCAGGACCTGGCAGCTCGACTCGGTCAAGCTTCTCAACGATGCCGTCGCAGTGAGCTTGTCCATGGGAAGCGATGAGGGAACAAGAGCGTGGTGGCCCTACGATTTTCACCTGGCACATAGGTTGAGCATAGGCGCCGAGCTTATCCAGGAATTGGTGGTGAGCAACACCGGCTCAACTGCGCTTCACTTTGAAGAAGCGTTGCACACATATTACCGCGTGGGAGCGGCGGATAAAGTCCGGATCAGCGGCCTTGACGGTGTGGCATACCTGGACAATACCGATGAGAACCGTAAGAAGCTCCAGGAAGGTGACATCATGTTCACCGCGCAGACTGACCGCGCTTACCTGGACACAATGCAGGCGGTCGAGATTGAGGATCCGGTTCTGAGGAGACGGATTCGGTTGACGAAAGAGAACTCGCGTACGACTGTGGTGTGGAATCCCTGGGCGACTGGCGCCAAGACTCTATCCGACCTGGGGGACGATGGGTGGCGGACCATGGCCTGCGTTGAAGCCAGTAACATGCGCGATTACAGTATTAGCCTTGCACCCGGACAGCAGCACAGCATGAGGACGGTGATCGGAATCGTCTAAAAGTGACCTAGGGCTGTTCGCAGTTCTCATAAAGTGTGTCGATGAGAGGGATTTCCCAGCGGCGCCTGGAGAACATGAAGGGTTGCTTTCCTGTGGAGAGGCGAATGTCCGCATTGTCCAGTTCTTTGGGGGAAGCCAGTCCAAAAACGTGCAAACTCTCGCGGAGAAATCTCCAAGAGGAGAAGCTGAATGTCTGCTCTGGCTCGTTCGCCATAGCGGGTTGGAGAACCAGAACCACGCCTGGCTGCGCCCGGCCTCGCTCCGATTTCGGTTTTACGATCGCAGTGTATTCAGCAGCGGGGATCCGGGTAGATGTACGGGTCATCGTCTGGTCCAACCAGATTATCGGCTCCCACCAAAGCTGATTTAATTCGTTTCGCTGCGGGACACGTCAGAGACGGATATGCGCTCTGCAACCTGCAGTTTGGAGACGATAGCTTCGACGTCGTAGACACATCCAGCCCAGACACCGCCGCTGGCATGGATGAGCGCGGCCCAGAGCCGGGTATCCGCTGGAAGTGCGGGGTGCGGCCGAAGATCCGGGCGAGAGGATCGGCTTTCCAGCTTGAGAGTGCCTTCTGTGGCGCCGAACACTCCTTCTTTGTCGCCCACCAGATTGATGGACCCGGTCAGTTTTTCCCGATCGACGGTGATCTCGATTACGTCGCCATCGATAAGCTTGCCGATGGGCCCCCCGGCCAGCGCCTCGGGGGAGATGTGTCCGATGCAAGCACCGGTGGAGACGCCGCTGAATCGGGCATCCGTGAGCAGGGCTACATGCTTGCCGACAGGCAACCACTTGAGCGCGGAGGTGATCTGGTAAATCTCTTCCATCCCAGCGCCGGCAGGACCTCCACAGACCAGCACCATAACGTCGTTCTCCCGGATTTCGCCGTTTTTTATTGCATGGATGGCCGCCTCCTCGGAGACGAAGACCCGGGCCGGACCGACATGATGGAATATATTTCCTGGCCCGATCACCGAGGGATCAATCGAAGTGCTTTTGACGACGGAGCCGTCCGGGGCAAGGTTGCCAATGGGGAAGCATACAGTGGGAGAGAGGCCGGCCGAGCGGGCGCGATCCGGAGCCATGATCACGGCGTCGGGGTCGATGCCGTCCCTGGTTTTCAGGTTCTGCCGCAATGCCTGCCTGCGAGGACTTGCTTCCCACCAGTCGAGGCATGTATCGAGTGTTTCTCCGGAGACCGTCTTCACCTTGGTATTGAGCAATCCGGCTCGGCGCAGGTGAAGCATCACTTCGGGTAGACCCCCGGCGAGGAAGACCTGGACGGTGGCGAAATTGCGTGGTCCGTTCGGCAAAGCGTCGACCAGACGCGGGACGTGGCGGTTTACCTCTGCCCAGTCAGCGGCGACCGGCCGTTTGAGGCCGGCGGAATAAGCAACGGCGGGAAGATGCAGCAGGAGGTTGGTGGACCCGCCGAAAGCGGCATGGGCCACCATGGCGTTTTCCAGGGAGGGCTGAGTCAGCACATCGCATGTTCCCAGATTGAGCTGATGGAGCCGCAGCAGTGCAATTGCTGAGCGGCGCGCGGCATCGAGCCAGATGGGCGCTCCGGAGGGCGAGAGTGCCGTGTGGGGAAGCGCCATGCCCAGGGCCTCTGCGATCACCTGCGATGTCGCAGCCGTGCCTAGAAACTGACAGCCGCCACCGGGGGTAGCGCAGGCGCGGCAGCCCATTTCCGCAGCCGCTTCAAGAGTGATTTGCTTCTGCGCATAGCGGGCGCCGATGGTCTGTACCTTGCCCGCGTCCTCGCCGTTTTCCGGCAGAAGAGTGACTCCTCCAGGTATCAGGATGGAGGGCAGCGGGCCGGATGAGGCCAGTGCCATCATCATGGCCGGCAATCCCTTGTCGCAGGTGGCGATCCCGATCACACCCTTCCTGGTAGGCAACGACCTCATCAGGCGGCGCAGCACAATGGCCGCATCGTTGCGGTATGGGAGAGAATCGAGCATGCCCGTGGTGCCCTGAGTGCGTCCGTCGCACGGATCGGTGCAGGCGCCGGCGAAGGGAACCGCGTCGAGGGACTTCAAGGTCATGGCAGCCTCGGCTACCAGAGCGCCCAACTCCCAGTGACCGGTGTGGAAGCCGAGGGCGATGGGAGTTCCGTCCGCGCCGCGAAGTCCGCCATGGGTGCTGAGGATCAGGACTTCGGTTCCCAGCAGTTTCTTTGGTTCCCAGCCCATGCCGGCATTCTGGGTCAGGCCGAAAAGATTGCCAGAAGGCGCGGTCAACAACATTTCAGGGGTGATGGGCAGAGACCCTTGAGGGCCACGGGCGTGTGTGGCTACATCGTGGAGTTCGAGGCCGCTGGTCTCAAGAACCGAGGTCAGAGAAATGGTGGGAATGGCGTTCTCCTTTGCTCAGATTTCGATTGTATGATGCCGGCATGACATTTGGTCTGGAGCGGGGCAATGGACAGGATCCCCGTAGCCGGTGAATTTCAGTTGCTGCCGTCGGCTCGCAGCACCTGGGGGGTGTCCCACGTTCGTGCCGGCATAGGCGGGCGGAGAAGATTTTTCCCGATGTTTACACTTTATGGGTCAGCTTATGGGTCAGCTTATGGGTCAGCGGATGGTTGGTCTTACGATCTTTTGATAG
This sequence comes from Acidobacteriaceae bacterium, assembly GCA_049800615.1. Lineage (GTDB taxonomy): Bacteria > Acidobacteriota > Terriglobia > Terriglobales > Acidobacteriaceae > PALSA-350. Next base: position 7,529 of record JBARKD010000440.1, read on the forward strand.
GGTGGACCCGATCCGATTTCTTAGAGTAAGTGCTCGTTGCTTAGCCTATCTCGCTATCCTACTGACCGGCGCGTGGGCGCTGATGGCGCTCGCCATCGATTCGCCGTGGCCACGGCTCCGTATTACGGCGGCGGTGATCTACGGATTGATCCTTGGATCGATTCTGTATCCATTGAAAAGGAGGCCTGGTGCGCAGCTGGCAGCAGGTTTACTTTGTTTTGCTTGCGTGCTCGGTTGGTGGCTCACGCTCAAGCCCTCAAACGAGGGCGATTGGAATCCTGACTTTGCCAGGCCGGCATGGAGCGAGATAAACGGCGATCTCATCACCATCCACAATGTGCGCCACTGCGATTACATAACCGAACTAGACTTTACCTGCCAGTGGGGCACACGGACGGTTGACCTAAATGACATCGATGGCCTCGATTTGTTTATGAATTACTGGGGATCTCCGCTGATCGCTCATACCATCCTCAGCTTTCACGTGCGTCAACAGGAACCAGTCGTTTTCTCCATCGAGACGCGGAGGCTGAAGGGACAAAGCTATTCCGCACTGCTGGGATTTTTTCGGCGGTTTACCTTGTTTTCCGTGGTGAGCGATGAGCGGGACGTGGTACGCCTACGCACTAATTTTCGCCATGGCGAAGATCTCTACTTATACCGCACCACGGCCACGCCAGAGTTCGCCCGGTCCCTTTTCCTCAATTACATTGGGATGGCTAATCAACTGCACGACCATCCACAGTGGTATAACGCCATCACTCACAACTGCACCACCGAGATTTATACGCTCAAGAGTATGAGCGCTCAGCCTTTTGACTGGCGAATCCTGCTCAACGGCAAAGGCGACGAGATGGCCTATGAGAGAGGCCTGATTGTGACCGGCGGACTGCCGTTCAAGGAACTCAAGCAACGGGCCTGGATCAACCCGGCTGCCCAGGCAGCCGACAGAAATTCGGACTTCTCCATGCTCATCCGCAAGGGGCGTCCCGGGTTTTAACCAGAGGCGCCTGTCGATCCGGGTGCGCTCGGGATGACAATTCTGTCTAGGGGCCGGGAAATTGTACCCTCAGCGGCTGAAGCCGGTCTTCTATTCGATTTGACGGCGGGGCTGAAGCCCGCCCCTTCACGCGAAAAAGTCCGCTCGGGATGACAATTCTGTGGAACGAATTAACAACTCACTACTCTAGACGAACCGGCGAAGACTTCGGTTATTACTTCTGGGACAAGACAATAGTCTTGTGAGTCATAAATAGGTTGCATATTTAAGCGTAACGTTCTAGCAGGAGGTATGGAGCCTCGTCGTG
>JBARKD010000441.1:0-4706 GCA_049800615.1 Acidobacteriaceae bacterium
GGATAAGGATATGCCTCTCTCAGCCGGTGGTTACGTGGACGGCAATCTCACTTTGCCGGCCGCGGCGGCTCTGGGCTATTACTCTATTCGCCTGCGCAACGGACCCGCTTCCGAAGACATGGACGCGGATGCGGGCAACGCCCAGTTTCGTGTGGAGGATTACCGAAAACCGGAGTACCAGGTCCGCGTGACCCCATCCAAACCGCGGCTCCTGCAGGGCGAGACCATGCAGGTGCTGATCGACGCCCGGTACTTCTTCGGTGAGCCCGTTTCCAATGCGAAGGTGAAGTATCGCGTCTATCATTCGCAGCACTATTGGTGGGACTCTGACAGCGGTGGCGATGACAGCGGCATGGGCGGCGGGGAAGACAATCCCGGTTTGGGCTATGACGCCGCGCAACAATCGGACCAGATCGGCAAGCTCGACGCCAACGGCAAGCTCACCATCAACGTTCCCACCCAATACATCGCCGACCAGAAGCGGCCAGGCGACGCGGACTACACCGTAGAGGCGGCCGTGACCGACGCGGCAAACCGCGAGATCACCGGCCGTGGCCGCTTTCTTGCCACCCGCGGCACCTTCCGCATTCACGTCGAGCCCGTGAGTTATGCCGTCCGCGTAGGCGAGTCCGCCCAGATGAATGTAACCGCCGTCGATTACGACAACCATCCGGTGCAGACGAGCATTCACCTTCAATTGGTCACCCATAAATATGTGAATGGCGCCACCCAGACCACGCGCGGCGCCGGCGCCGACGTGACCACGGATGCGAATGGCCGCGGCCAGGGAAGCATCCGGGTGACAACCTCCGGCAGTACCGAGGTGGAAGCTACCGCGACAACTCCGGAAAATCGGGTCGTCTTTGACTCCACCTACCTATGGGTGATGGGTGGCAACGAGGAAGCGTGGGGCGGCGGGGCGCGCTCGGTGCAAATTATTGCCGACAGGAAAACCTATGCCCCCGGAGAAACCGCGCACCTCAGCATCCTCTCGAACGTGGACAATTTCCACCCCCTGGTGATCGCCACCGGCTACACGGTCGAGTTTCAAAAAGTGATGTTTTCTCCCGGCAAATCGCTGACGTTTGATTTGCCGATCACTGCGGATGCGCAGCCCAACCTGGAAGTCAGCGCTGTCTTCATCCGCGATGACGAGCTTTACCAGGCGAATTTGAGCGTCAAAGTACCCCCTGTACAGCAGCAGTTGCAAGTTGACATCACTCCGGACAAGCAGGTGTTCCAGCCGCAGCAGACGGCTGGATACGACGTGTATGCGCGCGACTGGCAGGGCAAGCCGGTCAGCGCCGATTTCAGCTTCGGCGTGGTGGACGAAGCGATCTACTCCCTTTATCCCGACGCAAGCGGCGATATGGTGAAGAAGCTCTACCCGGACCGCTATGTCTTCGCGGCGGTGGATTCGTCGCTGCAGTACTACTTCAGTGGCAAAGCGGGCCTCAAGTCTCCTATGCTGGCCGAACGCCAGTCGCGATACCCGTCGAAGCTCGCCCAGGTGAAGCCGGGCAACGATGTGGTGCAGCCGCGAGTGCGCAAGGCTTTCCCGGATACGGCCTATTGGTCGCCTTCCGTCCATACCGACGCCGCCGGCCACGCTCACGTTACGCTCACGTTCCCTGATTCGCTCACGACCTGGCGGACCACGGTGCACGCCATCACCCTCGACTCCAGGGCTGGATCCGCAATCAATCGTGTCCTGGTGCGTAAGAACATCATCGTTCGCATGGGCACGCCGCGCTTCTTGCGCCAGGGAGATGAAGTCACCATCCCGGTGATTGTCCACAACTACCTTGACCAGGCCAAGCAGGTGCAGCTATCGCTCGAAATCAACGGCCTTGATCCGGTGAGCGGCTCGCCCCAATCCGTCACCGTGCCCAGCAAAGGCGAAGGCACTGCGCTCTGGCGAGTGAAGGCGTCTCGGATCGGTACCGCTCGTCTGCTGGCCAAGGCCCTGACCAATGAGGATTCAGATGCCCTCGAGCTGACGTTCCCCGTTGAGCCCATCGGGGTTCCCGTGAATATCAGTACCTCCGGTGTAATTACCGACGAACCGTCAGCTTCGGCCAGGATGGATTTCCCCACAAATACCGATGCTGCTGCCCATTCGATCCACCTTGAAGTGGCTCCGTCGATTGCCGGCAGCCTCTTCTCTGCGCTCGGCTACCTTGCCACTTATCCGTATGGCTGCACGGAGCAGACCATGTCCAGTTTTCTCCCCAACCTGGTGGTGGCCGATACGCTCAAAAAACTTAACCTCTCCGGCCTGGTGAGCGCCGCGGATCTGCAGACCAGGATCAATGCCGGCCTGGATCGCCTGAACGACTTGAAGCATGACGATGGCGGCTGGGGTTGGTGGAAGGAAGATGCCACCAACGTCTTTATGACCGCCTATGTCGTCTCCGGCTTGGCCGAGGCGAAGAATGCCGGCTATGCCAAGGCCCCCACAAACCTGGACGGCGGTGTAGCCTATCTGCAAAAACAGTTGGCTCAGCATCCGCGAATGCTTCCCGAACTGCGCGCCTATGTGATCTATGCGCTTGGTCAGGCGGGCGTGAAAAACCTCGGGCCTTCGGTCGAGATCCTGTGGTCGCGGCGCAACGACCTCTCTGCGGAAGGTCTTGCCCTTACCGGCCTGGTGATGATCGAGGGCGGTGACGGCCGTGCTCCCCAGATCGCGCAGATGCTCGAAGGCAAAGCGAAACGTAGCGGCCTGCTGGTTTCCTGGCCCTCGAGCTACAATCCGTTGCTCGAAATTGATGACGATAACAGCGCCGAAAGCACCGCCTTCGCCTTGCGCTTCCTCACCCATGCGGACCCGAAGAGCTCCCTCCTGCAGGGAGCTGCGCAGTGGCTCGTGGTAAATCGTAACAATGGATATTGGTGGAACTCGACCGAACAGACTGCGATGGTGCTCTTTGGCTTGGTCGACTATCTCGCTGCCTCGCAGGAGCTCAATGCCGACTTCGATGTGGATGTGTTGCTGAACGGCGTCTCCATCGGCAAACGCCACTTCACCGCAGCGGATGCTGCTTCGGGGGCGGATCTTGCCATCGATGTTGCCGCTTCTCAGTTGCATCCAGGGACGAACACGGTCGAGCTCAGGAAACGCGGCAGCGGGCGCGCCTACTGGTCGGTGCAAGGCAAGTATTACTCCACGGAACAGAAGCTGTATCAGCATGGGACGCTCTCGCTGAATCTGACCCGCGACTACTTTAAGCTCGTGCCCACCACCAAGGACGGGAACATCGTTTACCGGCTCGAGCCCTTGAAAGGCCCCGTGGCCATTGGAGATACCTTGGCTGTGCATCTGGCCGTCAACGGTTCGCCCGCGAAGTACCTGCTGGTGGAGGATCCGATCGCGGCCGGGACTGAATTTGTGCAGCAGGCCGACGGCTACAACATTCTTGATCAGCCGCAGACCTGGCAGTATTGGTATACCCGGAGCGAGTTCCATGATGACCACGCTGCCTTCTTTGCCGCCGAGTCGAATGGCCGTCACGAGTCCTTTTATCTTTTGAAAGTGGTAAACCCGGGCAGTTTTGCCATCAGCCCCGCGAATGTGCAGCCGATGTACCAACCGGGGATTCAGGCTACCAGCGACTTGTTGCATCTCGAGGTGGAGGAGAATCGATGATGCTGGCCCTACGCTCCGCTTTTGCTCGAATCAAAGGCCGCCTGGTTCTTGACCAATGGCTGGGGAATTTCCTGCTGATGCTGCTCGCGGCCGCTTGGCTGCAGATCCCCGACTCTCACGCCTGGCAATTCGCTTTTTCCCTTTTCTCCGCTGTGTTGCTGGTGATCGCTTTTCTCTGGCTCTATATTTCGTCCTTTCGTCGTTTGCGGATCTGCACCCGTCCGCCGTGGTGGCAGAGTTGTCTGCTGCTGGCCGCCCTCGTGATCTTGTGCTGGCTGCTGCTGAAGCCGATCGCCGCGGGCCGCGCGCACGAGGCAATCTTTGCCGGCTATTGGAATTCTCAATCTCCCGCCTGGTTGCGTTATTACCTCGGCTATTCCAGTCTCGTCGCCTGGCAGGAACGTATCTATGACGGTATCGAATGCCTGCTTGCCGGACTGCTCCTGCCGTTGGCTATAGAGATCTGCGCCTGTGGATGGCACGCGGATTGGTTGCGGCGCGCGGCGCGGGTGTACCGGCGCTGGCTCTATTGGCTCTGCGTGTTCTTGTTCGGATTCGGCGGCGCTGCTCTAACCTGGGCGCTGGCCGATTGGACGCCCAATGCGGGTTTGGCAGGCCAAACGCTAAGCGTGGCGGCCCGTCTCGGTATCGCCTACACCCTCGACATCCTGCTCTGGTGCTTCCTGCTGGGACTTACAGCCCACTATCTCGATCCCGAGGCAAGCTGAGGTAACGGAAATCGGAACAGCAGTAACCCTCTCGGCCGAACGTTAGAGTCTCTTTTCCTATACCTGGTGGTAACCCGTCGCCACTCTTCCGTGCGAGACGAAGCACGCTTACCTGCCCAAAAAGTCTGAACGGCATCGTTTTGGCTCTTTTGATGAGGCGGTGCCTGGCCTATTTGGACACCGTAATTGTGCTGATATCAATAAGGTTCAGATCACGCTCCCAGTTAAGTAATCAGAATTCAGAACTCCTGTTATGCCATTTCTTGATTCTTATCATGTGCAATCTGAGGGCGCGCGCTACAGTTCTGGTATCGCAGTGATCTATGAGT
>JBARKD010000442.1:0-5453 GCA_049800615.1 Acidobacteriaceae bacterium
ACAAAGGGCTTGGTGCTTTCAAAAGCGTAAAAAAAACAAAAAACACAAGCTCTCGGGATGACAGTTTTGTCTCGGAGTTGAAAAGGGTCGCTCGGCGGCTGAAGCCGGTCTTCTACTTGATTTAACGGTGAGGCTAGGCCCCGCCCTGCTGTTTGCTTCCTCGCTAACAACTGTTCATCCCTCAGCAGCTTCAGGCTGGTTCCCAAACGAGCTTGGCGTTGGTCAATTCCCGGGCGCCGAGCGCTCCCAGTTCACGGCCGACCCCGGACCCCTTCATGCCGCCAAACGGCGCACGCGGGTCGGAACGCACGAAATCATTGATAAAAACTGCGCCTGCTTCAATTCCCGCCGCAACGGCATTGGCGCGGGCCGCGTCCTTGCTCCATACAGCCGCTCCCAGGCCGAACTCCGTATCATTGGCCAAACGCACCGCCTCTTCCTCAGTCTTAAACGTAAAGATCATGGCAACCGGACCGAAGAATTCTTCCCGCGCAACGGGAGCGTCATGGGGCACGTCGACCAACACAGTCGGAGGATAGAAAAACCCTGGGCCATCGAGCGCCTTACCACCGGTCAGCACGCGGCCGCCGGCCGCAACTGCCTCGGCAACCTGGCGCTCGGTTGTGGCACGCAAGTCGGCTCGGGCCTGCGGACCCAGCTTAGTCTCCGGCAATAGCGGATCGCCCATCTTGAGCGCCGCCGCCTGCTCCACAAACGCCTTGGTAAACGCGTCGGCGATCGGCTCCGCCACCAGAAAACGCTTGGCCGCAATGCAGCTTTGCGCGTTATTGGAATAGCGGGAAGTGACTCCCAGCTGAACGGCTTTGGCGATATCCGCATCTTCCAACACGACAAAAGGATCGGAGCCGCCGAGCTCCAAAACCACTTTCTTTCCCTGGGCGCCCGCCTGCTGGGCCACCGCGCGCCCTGCCCTTACACTGCCGGTGACAGTGACCGCGCGTATGCGAGGATCCGCGATCAATGAAGGCACCAGGCTGGTCTGCACGACAAGATTCACGTAGAGCCCTTCCGGTCCCCCGGCATCGCGAACCAGTGTCTCCAGCGCCTGCGCACAGCCCTGCACCGTTTCCGCATGCTTGACGAGCACGGTGTTCCCTACCAGGGCGGCCGGGATGAAAAATCGCAACACCTGCCAGAACGGCAGGTTCCAGGGCATGATGGCGAGGACCGGACCGAGCGGCTCATACACCACCCGGCCGGGCGTTCCCGGAATGGCTTCTGGCTGGATATACGTCGCGCCTTCCTGAGCAAAATGGCGCGCGCCAAAGGCCGCCTTCTTCACTTCGCCGATTGCTTCTCCGACCGGCTTGCCCATCTCCAACGTAATCAGCCGGCCGTATTCATCCGCGCGCTCCTCAAGCAGCTCCGCGAGGCGAAGGAGAAATGCAGTCCGCCCCGCCGGGGGTGTGCCTGACCATTTCTTCCAGCCATCCCATGCGCTCTGCACGCGGCGCTCAACCTCGTGGGCCGTGTGCTCCGGGTAAATACCGATCACTTCGCCTGTCGCAGGATTTCTCGATTCGAATGACATAGCTTTTACTCCTTCAAAGACAACGCCGGCACATCGATCCAGCGGCGCTCAGTCCAGCTCTTCATACCCAGCTCGGCCAACTGCACGCCCTTCGCTCCTTCCAGCAAGTCAAAGCTCCAGGGCTTGTCTTCGACTACGTGCCGGATGAAGTCTTCCCATTGCAACTTGAAGCCGTTTTCGTAAACCTGGGTGTCCGGCACTTCCTGCCATTGATCATTGAACACCATTGTCTGCGGGATGTCGGGATTCCATACCGGCCGCGGGGTGTTGACGCGGTGCTGCGTATAGCAGCGGCTCAAACCCGCCACTGCCGAACCGTGGGTCCCGTCCACCTGAAACGTTACCAGGTCGTCGCGCCGAACACGCACGGCCCAGGATGAATTGATGTGCGCGATCACCCCGCCTTCAAGTTGGAAGGTCGCATAGGCGGCATCATCCGCGTCCGCCTTGTAAGTCTTTCCGCTCTCATCGACGCGTTGGGGAATATGCGTTGCCGCGATGCAACTGACGGACTGCACTTCGCCGAACAGGTTGTCGAGCACGTAGCGCCAGTGCGGCAGCATATCCAGAATGATGCCGCCGCCATCTGCCTTGCGATAATTCCACGAGGGTCGCTGCGTGGGCTGCAGGTCACCCTCGAATACCCAATAGCCGAACTCGCCTCGCACGGCAAATATGCGTCCGAAGAAATCCGCGTCTTTCAGCATGCGCAGCTTGCGCAGTCCAGGCAGGTAGAGCTTGTCCTGGACGACGCCGCTCTTCACCCCTTTAGCGCCGGCCAGGCGCGCCAATGAGAGCGATTCCGCCAGCGTCTCCGACAGGGGCTTCTCGCAATACACATGCTTTCCTGCCGCGATTGCCTTTTTCAGCAGCGGAACGCGCATTTGCGTCGAACCAGCGTCGAAGAAGATCGTGTCCTGGGGATCGGCTAGGGCGGCATCAAGATCTTTAGCAATCCGCTTGATACCGTGGCGAGCTGCCAGCGACGACACTTTTTCAAAATTGCGGCCTACGAGGATAGGATCCGGCATCACGCGCTCGCCATTGGCCAGCGTCACGCCCCCCTGCTCCCTAATCGCCACGATCGAACGGACCAGGTGCTGGTTGTAGCCCATTCGCCCGGTTATACCGTGCATGATGATGCCGACGCGCTGACTAGACACTTTTCTTTTTGCCCTTTTTAGTTTCTAATGTTTGTTATTTAAGTCGCGACCTTGAGTGGACCATACTGGCGCTTTGCCTGTCAACGTCCACTTCCCTGCCGCTGTTGTTCATCGGGTCCTAACCTAAGGCATCCTGGAGGCTTCTTGAAAAGGAACGTATTGACGCAGGCGCTGGTGTGTCTCTTTCTGTTCTCTTTCCCGTTGATGGCGCTCGCCGGAAACGACATCCCAAAAGCCGCCTGGGCGCGGCCGATCGGACTTCCGCTCGAACATCCGGGCATCGCCAAGAATGGTACCGATATCGACGACGGCTACTGGCAAGGCGCCCCGGTCGGCGGAATGGGAGCGGGCACCTTTTCCCGCAGTTATCGCGGTGACTTCTCGCGTTGGCACATCAAAGCCGGCGTCCACAAATACGAGACGGTCTATCCCAACCAGTTTGCCATGTTCCAGAAGTCCGAAGGTGATGCCACGGGAACGGCGCAGGTTCTCATGACCGGCCATCCGAAAAATGGCGAGTTGGCGAGTTGGGCCTGGGATTACCCCGTGGGAGCCGGCGATTACTACGCTCTGTATCCAAAGTCCTGGTACGACTACAAGTGGAACAAGTTTCCGGCGCACGTGGTGCTGGAACAGTTCTCCCCCGTGCTCCCGGACAATTATCGAGAGTCCAGTTACCCCGTGGCAGTTTACCGCTGGCATGCGGATAACCCGACCAACCGCGCGGTCACTGTGTCGGTCCTTCTCTCCTGGTCCAATATGGGCGGTTGGTTTCGGACCTTCACCCATGATTTCAACGGCACCCCGAATCAGGGCAACTACGACCAGTTTGTCAGCGAACCTGCAGGGTCGGCCGGCACCATGAAAGGCGTCGTTTTCGATCGCGGCCGCGATGGAGAAGCTCTGAATGAGTGGGACGGCCAGTTTGCCATCGCCGCTCTTGAATCCCCGGGGGTGGAAGTGAGCTACCAAACCAGCTATCTCGCGTCCGGCGACGGGAAAGCGGTCTGGACTCCTTTTGCTAAAGACGGGCGGCTTGCCAATAGCGATGCCTCATGGGTAAGCGACAGCGAAAAACTGGCAGGCGCCATCGCCGTGCGCTTCACTCTGCAGCCCGGAGAGAAAAAGATCATTCCCATGGTCATCTCATGGGATCTTCCCGTGGTCCAGTTCGGCCAGGGCCGCAAATGGAATCGCCGCTATACGGATTTCTACGGCGCCACCGGCAACAATGCCTGGAAAATCGCCCGCGATGGACTCCTGAATGCCGGGAAATGGAGTGATGCTGTCGACAATTGGCAGGCCTCGTATGTTAATGACGCGAGCAAGCCGCTCTGGTACCGGGGCATGCTTTTCAATGAGCTCTATGCTCTCGCCGATGGCGGCACGTTCTGGGGCAGGCAGGTAGGGACAGATAAAAAGATTCCTGCCTCCTTTGCCTTGCTCGAATGTTTTGACTATGCCTATTACGGCACTTTGGATGTTCGCTTTTATGCTTCCTTGCCCCTGTTAAAGTTCTGGCCCGATATCGACAAACAGGTGCTGCGGCAGTTTGCCGATACGGTCCCGCGGGAATGGCCGGAACAGGGCTTGTGGGTCTGGAAGACCGAGCAGACAGGAGAGCCCGTCCTGCACAAGCGAAAAAAGAAGGGCGCTGTGCCCCATGATCTTGGCGTGCCGGAAGGAGACCCCTTTATCGCCGTCAATCAGCCCGGCTGGCAGGACACGAACGACTGGAAAGACCTCAACTCGAAATTTGTGCTCATGATTTATCGTGACTACGTATTCACCGGGCGAACCGACAAAGCATTTCTGCGCGAGACCTGGCCCGCCGTTAAAGACGCCATCGAATATCTGCGCCAGTTTGATCATGGCGGCGGCGTCCCCGAAAACAGCGGTTATCCCGACCAAACCTACGACTCCTGGGTAGTGCGCGGTGTAAGTGCCTACTCCGGTGGTTTGTGGCTCTCGGCACTCCGCGCGGGGGAAGAAACAGCCCGCATTCTCGGAGATCAAGCCACGGCGGACCAGTACCACCAGCTATTCCAGAAAGCCCAGCAGACCTACATCAGCAAGCTTTGGAACGGCGAATACTTCCGCTACGACACAGAGAGCGAAAACAAGGATGCCATTCAGGCGGACCAACTCGCCGGCCAGTGGTACGCCAACATGCTTGGCCTTGGAGACCTGGTGCCCCACGAGATGCAGGTATCCGCAGCTAAGAAAATATTCGACGTTAACGTGATGAAGTTTGCCGATGGCCAGATGGGTGCTGCGAATGGGATGTATACCGATGGCTCCGCTGTCGACAATGTCCAGGCAAAGGAAGTATGGGCGGGCACGACCCTGGGCTTCGCCGGCTTGCTATTGAGCGAAGGCATGAAGGATGAAGCTTACAAGTCGGCGTGGGGACTCTACCACGTCATTTACGAAACCAAAGGCTATTGGTTCCGAACCCCCGAAGCGTGGGACATCACAGGAAATTACCGTGCCGGCATGTACATGCGCCCGGCAGGGATTTGGGCCATGGAAATGTTCCAGCCCCCGCCTAAACCTTAGGGTCCGACACCCTGTAACCCCGGCATTTCTCACGAGCGCTAGATCAGTGGAGAAGGAGAGAAACTGCAGATCCCTCGGCTACGCTCGGGACGACAATTTTGTGGTCAGGCGAAAGCTGTTTTTCCATGAAAGAGAACAGCAGGTCCCTCCACTTCGCTACGCTTCGGTCGGGATGACAA
>JBARKD010000443.1:0-28234 GCA_049800615.1 Acidobacteriaceae bacterium
GTCCTATCTCCCGGTAGAGGAAGTGTTCGTTTGGATCGCGGTTACTTATGCCACGGCCATTGTCTTCGAGGTGATGAAGGTCTGGCTGGCGTCTGAGCGTTCCGCGCGAGAGGTCATGCTGGGGGCGAAACATCCGTCATAAATCTATGAAGGCCATCGTACAGATCTCGTTGGATTTCACTTCTCTCCCCAGAGCCCTGGAAATCGCGCGGCTCGCGGTGCGTGCAGGAGTTGACTGGTTAGAGGCGGGCACTCCCCTTGTCCTTTCCGAAGGAATGAATAGCATTCGTGCCCTGCGCGCCGAGTTTCCAGCCATTCCCATTGTGGCCGACCTGAAGGCGATGGATGGTGGCCGCATCGAGGCGCAGATGGCCGCTAAGGCAGGAGCTACTCACGTAGTGGTGATGGAGCGTTCTCATCCGGAAACGATCAAAGCTATGGTGGAGGCGGCAAAGGAGTTGGGCGTCAAAGTCATGGGTGACAACCTTGCCGCCGCGGACCGGATTGCGGCCGCAAAAAGGCTGGAGCATCTCGGCTGCGACTTTGTCGTTCACCACATCGGGTACGATGAACGCCGCGGCCTGGCCGCAATGGGGATGCCATTTCCCAGTCCGCTCGATCAGTTGCGAGAGGTCGTTGCGGCCGTGAGAATACCCGTTCAGGCAGTAGGCGGCCTTTCCATCGAACAGGCAGTCCAAACGCTCGAATACGGAGCGCAGCTGGTTGTTCTGGGTTCTCCACTCGTCGACTATGACGCAGGTAAGCCTATCGCCGGCAATCTTGAAGAGCAGCTCCGCCTGGTCTGCGACCGGGTTCATGCGTATGGGCCCTAGCAATATCTCGAGGCTTGTCTTCGCCTATCCCGATACGCTTCCATGCACATCGATTTCCGATATTTCCACCACTTGTGGATATATGAAAAAGTTTCCGCAGCCGAGTGACCCGAAAGTGTAAAGGCCAAACTCGGGGTGCTCTGTAATCCTGTCCACGCACCTCAACGCAGTACCAACGGAAGGAAGAGGGATGATGGAAACCGAGACCTACGTAGGAAACAGTATGGAAACAGTTCCCGAAGTGACAGCCGAATTAACGGAGCTCTCCGAATGGCCCGAACGGGCCGCGCAAGGCAAAACCAGAAAGTCAAAGCTGACATCATCACAGGCCAAAGTTTCTCAGTTGCTGGAAAGCCTGGTCGACATAGATGCGAAGCGCGTGAAATTAGACACTGAGCGTGACGAGATCAAGAAACAGATCGCGAACGCGGTCGCAAATCTCTAAACCCGACATTCAATCGTTTTGTCATAGAACTGGTCTCATAAATAGACAAATTTCGGAGAGGCCGCGCATGAGACCCGCCCCCGAAGCGGGGCTCAGGGTCCAACCAGAAGCCGCAGACCCATATATGAGACCAGTTCTAGAGGCTCCGGAAGAAGGGCGATGCTTAGCCCATAACCCGGAGCCTTCCGTTTTGGACTCACCGGCCGCTGGCTTCCGCGGGACCGCAACTCACACCCGACTAATCGACGGCCGGTGTGTCATGAGTGGATTCAGGTGCATGTTCGACGGCATCCGCGGGGCCGCTGGTTATCGCGGGCGCACCTGGATAGGTGCAGTGGTAAAACATCGTCATATGGTTCGAGTCGTAACCTCTGGGAAGATGGCCGAAGGTCTTGATTCGCTCCACAGCGCGCAGGCATGAGCTATCCAGGGATGTGTAACCGCTGGATGTTTCCGTCATCGGAACATCATGATTCCCGCGCGGGAATACCACGAATTGAATGTAGACGGTTGCGCCCACCGGGACAGTGCCGGTAACTTCCGACGAGCTCCAGCTCTGCGTCACCTTGTTCTTCGTTGCCTCCAGATAATTGCCCAGTGCGCCGGAACGGTCGATCCGCTCGTTTCTCGGTTTGATCGAGGCTGGCGGCAATGGGACGGAGGCAATCTGCGCATGGTCGTTCATCGTTAGTTCGTTGTAGGAACATGGATAAACCAGGTTGATACGCTCCCTGGCGCCGCCTTCAGGCGGACCGAAGGTTTTCACCTGCTGCACAGCGAGAACGCAGGACTCATCGAGCGAGGGTGAACCGCTTCGCCGGAGTAGGCGGACATCCTGTGGCGAACCGTCTCTTGCGATGCTGAACGCGACATCGGCGGTAGAACCTACGGGCGTACCGGCGACCGTCGACGGGTTCCAACTTTGCTCCACCCTGCTTTTGATCACATCCCAATACCATTGCGATGGCGGCAAATTGGCGCTGTCCTTCCGACCGGCACGGTCAGCCAGGGAATGTACATTCGCGGCCTGAGCCGACGAAAACCCGGAGTTCGCTCTGGGCTGGATGCCTGCCAGACATACAGCTACCAGGATCATTGCACCTGCCGCCGCGCTCGCCCACCTTGCTTTGTGCGGCAAGCTGGGTCTACGGGTAATCCACCAAAGGAGGACGGCCGTCAAGAGGGCGAGGAATGATAAGGACGCACTCCATCCCACCTCCTGCCTCAGCGCCTCAAGGATTCCGTAGAGCAGAAGACAGAGGACAACGCCCGCTCCGCAAAGGATGGCGGTCTGCTCACGCCTGCTTACGACGCCAGGCCGCCTCGGAACCGGTCCGGGCTGTTCATCGCCCGCCGGCTTCTCGTGTTCTGCGTGCTCTCTTTCTTCCACCGGCAAAGTATTCAGTTTGAGGACGGCGCGCAGCGCAACCTCATCCCGACGCGCATAAGCCTCGTTTGCCTGCTGGGTAAGCCGTTCGCACCGGCCTCTGTCCAGGTCATCCACGGCCAAATCAGGATGAACTCGCTTGAGGACCCGAGTCCACAGTTTCTTGAGATCGGGCGACTCTGCTACCAGTGTGGTCACCTTGGATCCCCAGTTCGCAAACCATCACGCAATGCCGCTGGCTCAGTGATTGCCATTGCCGCTCTTCCTGGTAGATTCGTCATAAAAAGGAGTGCTCATGCTCGCACATCTCGCTCCGATATCGCTTTCCGCCGTGACGGAACGCTTCGTTGTAATTTGCGTATCGTGAGCGCCGAGGTTGGTCATATTTGACCAGTATTAGGGGGGCGGCACCATTACTCTTTCCGGTATCAAGCACGCCATGTTCGTACTGATTTGCTACACGGGTACAAATGGCCGCGAAGCGTGACCTAATGGTGGGAAGCGCCTATCGCTTCTACCCGGAATGGGCAATTTCTCTCCCACTTATGTAACCGTTACGGACGGTTACCTCCAGCGTTCGCAAAAAATCTTGCAAGTGTAAAGCTCGGATATGGAGATGCTTTTTGCGGGTAACAGGGGTTCCCACGCTGGCTGCAACCTGGAAAGGAACGATCACCCGGCCTCAAGGGTTAGCCGAGACGAACAAACAGATTTGCAGGGCGGGGGCTGGAGCACCCGCCCTGCAAATCGAGTAGTAGAAAGGCTCTGGCAGCAGGGTCATGGGACCCGTCATCCTCGGGTCCCATGTTGGTGGTCGATTTAGAAGGAAATACGCAGCGCAAACTGCATCACGCGGGGATCGCCGGATAAAGTCGTGATGCTGCCGGCTGAACTGCTGGTAATGTTGTTGCCCGGCTGACCAAACTCGGGCGTATTGGTCACGTTGAAGACCTCCCAACGAGCCTGAATGTTGAAGCGTTCAATGGGAAAATCGCGCATCAGGGCGGCATCGAAGACGTTAGTCCGCGGTCCGATGAGTGTATTGCGGCCACTGTTGCCGAACTCGCCTGAGGGCGGCGCAACATACGCGTCGCTCTGGTTCGGTGCGAACTTGGAGCAAGCGCTATTCGCCGAGATGTAGAACCAGCATGCCGGATCGCCTACTCTATGCGGCTTGCCGACCAGAAACGGGGTCGCGGTCGCATAACCATACGGATCGAGCGCGCTGCCCAGCGTGCTCCCCGCGTTCACCGTGAACGGATGGCCCGAGTAGAAAGCGTAGACCCCCGAAGTGCGGAAGTCACCCAGGATCCACGCCATCGGACCATGGTTCAGCATCTGCCTGCCATGCCCAAACGGAAGTTGGTAGATGTAATTCACCGAGACACGGTTGCGAACATCGAAATCGCTATTGCCATACCATGCAGCCGCGTCCCGCCCATTTGGCGCGTCCCCCGAATTGGTCTCCAATTCTTCAGGCGCGTTATCCAGACTGTGCGAATACGTGTAGGCGGCCTGCATCGTGAGACCGTTCAGGGGGCGGCCCTTGAGGCTAGCCTGCAACCCGCTGTAATTGCCAAACCCGATCGAATCGGTGTATTCGATCAGGCCGAAGGTCGGGTACGGGATCACAGGGCCAGGGTTCCCGGCACTGTTGGTCGTGCTTACCACCGCATTGCCCGCGATCAGAGGCTGGTTGTAGTTGCGAATGATGTCCAGGTGTGTGGATTTCGTTCCGACGTAATCCATTTCCGCTGTCCACGAGTTGCCAATCGCGCGTTGGAAGCCAAAGCTCCACATTTGCGCGTACGGCGTAGGATCGTTGGGGTTCATCGAGCGTATGTGGAAAGCGGTAAGGTTGTTCAGATTGACGGTGGAAGGATCCAGGTAGTTGGCCGGGAAGCCCTGCTGCGCAATCATCACCGGCGTGGTCGAGGTCGACGCCGCCGACTGGGTTTTGTTGATCAGGAACGGCGGGTTCAGCGAAAGCTGATCCTCGCTGCCGTAGCGTTCGAACACCGTGTAGTAGATTCCGTAGCCGCCGCGCACAACCGTCTTCGGATCCCACGAGTAGGCGAAGCCAACACGCGGGCCGAAGTTCTTGTAGTTGGTATTGACGAGCCCGCGCGACTTGAGCCCGCCCGATCCCGCAAACACCAATGAGCCGGCGTTGGGATCGAAGTTTGCCATCTGGTTCTTGGCATTGAGCGCGGGCGTGGCGAAGTCATAACGCAAGCCGAGATTGAACGTCAGCTTCGGCGTCGCCTTCCAGTCATCTTCGAAAAACCCGGAGATCATCCAGATGCGCTGATCAACAAAGTGCACATTCGTGAGCTGGTTAGACTGCACCAGGCCCAGAAGTCCGTCGGCATAGGGGTAGATGCCGCTGGTGGAAACGCACTGGCTTTGCGCGTTGCGCTGGCAGGTGAAGATGCCGGTGAATGTCAGATCACCGCGCATACCCGGTTCGTCCTGGAACAGGTTCCGCATGGGCAGATACAGGGACACCCCCGCCTTGAAGGTCTGCTTGCCATGCACCAGGGAGAGCGTGTCGTTGTACTGAAATTGTTGCGGCACCTGCTGCTTTGGCAGGAAGTCCGGTGAGCCGACGAACGCTCCGAGGGAACCGCTGAACGTGGTCAACGGAACGCCTCCGCCAATGGCGGGGTTGATCGGAATTCCCGGAACAAAATCGCCCGCATACTGGGTCAGGGCGAATGGATCCTGCTCCGCGAATGTGTAGTTGCGCACCCATCCGAAGCGAAAATCGTTTACCAGGCTGGCGTTGATGATGTGGGTCCAGCCGAGAACGAGGCTGTGGCTTTTCAGATACTGGCGGCCCCAGGCCGACGTGCTGCTGCCGTCCGCCAACCCGCCGAGATAGCCGGGAATAAACCGAAACCGGTTCGAGTAGTTGTAGCGTGCGAAGACCGGATTGTTGCTCGACGGCGTCCAGTCCACGCGGCCGTTGTAGCTGTCCGTGTCGTCTTCCGCCCCCCCATTGCGGAAGTAATTATTCGTTTCCGGAAATTTGCCGTTGACGGTTACATTCGGCTCCGGGAAAAGAGCGATCAATTTGGCGACGGCGGGATCGACACGCGCTGCCGGAATCTGGTTATTCGGGAAGGGCTGGCCGGTCTGCGGGTCGTAGATGGTGGCGTACTTGATACCAGTGACAGCGCTCGCTGCCGCGCTGAAATCGCCGATGCGTTCGTTATCCAGCGGCACCGTAGAGGTGCGCGTGACCCCCTGCTTAATGCGCGTGCCTTCATAGTTGAAAAAACCGAATAGCTTGTTCTTTATGAACGGGCCGCCAAGACTTCCACCGAACTGGTTCTGGTTGTTCTCCGGCTTGGGCAGGCCATGCTGCTTGGTAAAAAAGTCGGTCGAGTCGAAATACTGGTTGCGGACGTATTCGTAGGCCAGGCCGTGGATTGCATTGGTGCCGCTCTTGGTGTTAACGGAAACCGCGGCCCCTGGCGCGCGGCCATACTCGGCTGAATAAGGATTGGTGATGATGTTGAACTCGGCGATCACGTCCACCGAAGGATGCGCGGCTTCCGTGCTCAGTTCCTGCACATTCTCTGAGAATGTATTGTTGTCGATGCCATCGAGGATGAAGTTGTTCTGCAGGGAGTGGATGCCGTTGACGTTGAAATCGCCCGTGCGCCCGGCTGAGGTGGAACCGCTCTGCTGCGTAAAGCGGGAAATCTGAACGCCGGGAACTGTGCGCAGCAGGTCATCCCAGTTGCGCAGGTAGAGCGGCGTTTGCTCGATGACCTGCGCGTCTACCACGGTTCCAATAGAAGCATCGTTCGGCGACAGCCCTGTCCCTTGCGCCTCGACCTGCACAGTCTGCTGCGCCGAGCCGACTTGCAGGGCAAAATTGCGGCTGCTCTTCTCCGCAACATTTAAGGTTACGGTCTCCACGTCGGCGCTGAACCCGGCTGCCTCCACGCGCACCGTGTACTGGCCAATGGGCAGATTCTGGAACGAATAGTAGCCGGCACTGTCCGTATTTACCTTGCGTTCGTAGCCCGTGGCGGCACTTGTCGCAGTCGCTGTCGCATTAGGAACAACCGCACCGCTCGGATCGGTGACCAGGCCGGTGAGGCTGGCTGTATTTACCTGGGCAAAAGAAGTTATTTGCAATATGAAAGCAAGAACGAAAGCGGTGACGTAGCAATGCCACGCCCGCAAGTACGGATTTTTCATAGTAGGCCCTCCTCAAAAATCAGCAATTGTCGTGCGAAGAAGTACTCCAAGCACATGCCTGAGCCTAGTCACCAGGCAGTTACTGATGGATGCTAGCGTGTTAACTCTTAATACACGGTAAAACAGAGATGAAAGGGGCGTGAATCCGCTCGGCGACTGCACCGCTTCATCGTGATATTTCAAGACCAACCTCGGAGCGAAGTGCAAGACGATGGAAGGTCCCGCTGTCCTATGTATGATGCCGTTCGCAGATGGCGCGTCCGGCTGCGCGGGGTCAGGAATAGATGAGGAATCGACTTGGGCTCAGGAAGGTTCCTCAATGCGTCCGAGGATTAAACAGGGAACAAAAGCGAAACCAGTCAGGCCATTCACTCGATACGCGTAAACAATGGTAACGGCCCGGCTGTTACCGGCTTTTTCCTGGGGCCTACGGCCACGCCCGCAGGGTACACTGCAACCCATGCAAGAAAGAACGTGGCTCTCTTCTTCTTTGAGAGCGTTGATGTGGGTTGCCACGGCGGCAATCCTCTGTCCCTTCGTGCCGTCGTATGGCGCCGTCCCCGCCACATCCTCAACGCCTCAACCCTCGCCGTCCGTGCTCGCCATTGAAGGCTTGGGAAAAGGGGTTGCGCCGCTCGATGGACCCTGGCAGTTTCATCTCGGCGATAACCCGGCTTGGGCGGCGTCTGCGGTCGACGACTCCACCGGGCACAATGGGTGGGAACAAATCACTGCCGAAGGCCCCTGGGGGACCCAGGGCCACGCCAACTACACCGGCTTTGCCTGGTATCGCCGGGCGGTCAATATAACTCCCGCCCCCGGGTCGTCGCCCAATACAACGCTGCTGATCCCCGGCATCGACGATGTGTATGAGATTTATTGGAATGGGGCGCCCATCGGGCACTTTGGCAGCTTTCCGCCGCATGTGGACTGGATTGTCGGCGCAGCCGCGCAGAGCTACAGCCTGGGCCAGGCGGGCAAGGGTGTTCTCGCCGTCCGGGTATACAAAATTCCATGGATGTCGGTCGACGACGGCACCGCGGGCGGCTTCCAAAGTCTGCCGATGGTGGGAAGCCCGAAGGCCATTACCACCCAAAGTGAGGCTCTCGATTTCCACTGGCTCCGCGGCCATCAATTTGGGTTCGCTCTCACCTTGCTCTACGGTCTGACTTCCATACTCAGCTTTGTTGCCTGGATGCGCGACCGAAAGCAGAGGCTGCTGTTCTGGATGGCTGCCTACACGTTCATGCCGGCCCTCGAGGTGGCGATCAACACTCTTCGCATGCCGGTGTCCGCAATCTGGCTGTTCTGGCTGGCGCAGACCGCAATCGGTGTCCGGGAGATTTGCCAGTGGTTTCTGCTGATCTACCTTCTGCAACTGGATGTCTACCCAAGGCTCATGCGTCTTGTCCGCATCGGCGCCTGGATTAGCGTGGTTGTCGGATTTCTGGATGGTGCGCTTAGTCTGGGCTTCCGTTTCGGCATCGATGCCGCGTCGATTCAGATCACCGACGCCCTTCTTACGGCCGTCATTCTTCCCCTGGAATGGGTGCCGGTTCTGCTCGTGGCCTATGCCCTCGTGAAACGCCATCGGCTCGACTCCGCGCGCTGGACGGTCGCTATCGTTGCCCTGCTGAACGGAAGCTGGTATTCGTTCTTCAACCTCGCAGGCCAGGGTCTGCGGTTCACCCACTGGACGTGGTCGAGCACGATGCAGGAGCCGCTGTTTACTGTCTGGGGCAACCGTTTTAACGTCCAGGTCCTGCTGAGAACGCTGCTCTTTCTTTCCATCGTCTATGCGGTGATCCGCTATTCGATGGCCAACCGGCAGCGACAGACAAAGCTCGAGCAGGAATTTCAGAACGCGCGCGAGCTGCAGCAGATCCTCGTGCCGGAGACCCTGCCCGCCATTCCCGGCTTCACGCTCACCAGCGCCTACCGGCCGGCGCTGGAGGTCGGCGGCGACTTCTTCCAGATCGTCCCATTGGAAGAGGAGCCGGGAACGCTGATCGTGCTGGGCGATGTGAGCGGCAAAGGACTGCAGGCCGCGATGACGGTTTCGCTCATTGTCGGCGCCATCCGCACCCTGGCCAAGTTCGCGCCCAGGCCCGCGGAAATGCTGGCCGTCATCAATCAACGCCTGCATGGCAGGCTGAAATGCGGTTTCGCAACCTGCATTGTCCTCCTGCTGCGTGAGGATGGAACGTGCATCATGGCCAGCGCAGGCCATCCTGCGCCATATCTAAATGATCGCGAACTGGAGCTGCCGGGAGCGCTGCCGCTCGGGCTTGACCTGAGCGCAAGCTATCAGGAGATCGAAGTGCAATTGCATGAGGGGGACCATTTTTCTCTCTACACCGATGGCCTGCCGGAAGCGAGGAGCTCAACCGGCGAGCTCTACGGCTTTGAGCGGCTGGAGGTGTTGTTCGGCAAGCGGCCCAGCGCCTCCCAGGCATCGCAGGAAGCGGTCATCTTCGGACAGGAAGACGATATTACTGTGTTGACGCTCACGCGGCTGGCCGCTGGTGACAAGCCGGTCACGGTACTCAGCGCACCCATCCTTGCCGGGTCTTAGGAGGGCTCGAGGGGACGAATTTCATCGACCGGCGTAAATTTAAGCGCATCTAAAATACGCGAGAGTTCCTACTCGCCGCACGGCGGCGATTCGAGCCGAAAGCATGCCAGAGGGTTGCTTGTACCTACTCGCCATTCTGATTTCGATCCCGACCGGGCTCTTCGTGGTGGGTGTCATCGCACTCATCTTCCTCGGCAGCTTTGTGCTATCGGGCATTTTCGCCCCTTCTCCGAAGTACGACATTGCCAACCGGGACCAGCTGCCTGCGAACGACTCGCCAAAGTTCCTCGTTCTGCTCGAGTCGATGGCAGACGCCAAGGTGAACCGCACGGGCTCTCTGGAAGTATTGAACAATGGCCCCGCCTTCTATACCGCCGAGTTGGACGCCATTCGCAACGCACGGCGCAGCGTAAATCTCGAAGCGTACATCTTTCAGAAGAGCGCAATCGGAAGCCAGTACCTGGAAGCGATGACAGAACGGGCGCGGTCCGGCGTGCAGGTCAATGTAGTGCTGGACGCGTTTGGCAGTGCCGGTGTGAGGCGGGGATTTTTCCGCCCTTTGCTTGACGCAGGCGGCAAGGTGCACTGGTACAACTCACCGACATGGTATCGGCTGACGCAGCTCGACAATCGTACCCACCGGGAACTGCTGATTGTCGACGGCCGAGTCGGGTTTATCGGCGGCGCCGGCATCGCGGATCAGTGGTACTCCGGCGCGCACAAGCAACCACGTTGGCGTGACACGATGGTTCGCGTCGAGGGCGAAGCTGTACCCAGTCTACAGGCGACCTTCGCAGAAAACTGGCTGGAGGGCTCGGGCGAATTGCTGGCTGGCGACGCGTATTTTCCTGACATCGCCTGCCCCGACAAGATCGCCGCGATGGTGATTGACAGCACGCCTACGCTCGGAGGGTCCACCCGGGCACGCGTCCTGTTTCAACTGCTCCTGGCCTCAGCCAAGCGGAGCATTTCCATCACAACACCGTACTTTCTGCCCGACAAAAGCCTGACACGGGAGCTTTGTCGCGCGGTCCAGGAGAGGGGCGTGAAGCTGCGGATCCTGGTGCCGGGGCGCAAGAGCGACCACCTACTGACGAGGAGCACCAGTCGTAGCGGATACGGACGACTGTTGCAAGCTGGGGCCGAGGTTTACGAGTACCAGCCTTCGATGATTCACGCCAAGATCCTGTGCGTCGATGGGCTGTGGGCGGTGGTGGGCTCGACCAATTTCGATAACCGGTCCTTCGGAATCAATGATGAAGTCAACCTGGCTGTCTGCAATTCAGCATTTGCGGATCGGCTCGAGCAGGACATGTCCGGCGATCTTGAGCAGAGCCGTCGCGTTTCTCTCGAAGAGTGGCGAAGCCGGCCGGTAACCGAGCGCGCCCCCGAACTGCTGGGATGGATTCTCGAGCGGCAGCAGTAATGGATGGTGTGACCCGCTTCCGGGTGGCGACCTATAACATCCACAAGTGTCGCGGCTTCGATCGCAGGACTTCACCGGAGCGTATCCGTGCGGTGATCGAGGAACTGAAGGCCGAGATTGTCTGCCTGCAGGAGGTCGTCGATGCACCGCGGGGCCCGCGAATCTTCGATCAGGCGCGAGAGATTGCAAGAGCTTTTTCTCAATATTCCTGGTGCTTCGGCAGCAACCGCGTTTTGCGCGGCGGCAATTACGGGAACATGACACTGTCACGATTTCCCATCCGCAGCTGGCGCAATCACGATCTGACTCACCGGGAGCGCGAGGAGCGGGGTGTGCTGCAAACCGACCTGCAGATAGGTTCTGGCCAGACGCTTCATCTCTTCAATGTCCATCTTGGTACGAGCTATACGGAGCGGCGTTCTCAGGCGGCGCGGCTCCTCAGTTCAGATGTGCTCGGCCAGAAGGCGCTTCGCGATCCCAAATTGATTGTGGGCGATTTCAACGAATGGACGACCGGGCTGGCGACCAAGCTGCTTCGCGGCAGTTTCAAGACCTTCCGGCCGCGGCATGGATTTCGCTTCCCCCGCACCTACCCAGGAATGCTGCCGCTCCTCTCCCTGGACCATTATTATTACCAGCCGCCGCTCGAGCTTGAACAGGCTCGACTCTGGCGCAGCCGGCGAGCTCTGATCGCATCCGATCATCTGCCCCTGGTCGCTGACTTCCGCGTGAACGCGCCGAGCAGCCAGGATGAGAGTGGAAAGGAACGACTGCCCGCGGGAGGCTGATCGATTAGGCCGCGTCTCGGAGCGGAATTGCACTGCAACCTTCAGACAGTCTTCGCGCCGGCGATCGCCGGACCGACACTCCGCAGGTTGGCCAGCTTCATCTCGGAATATTTCCGCGATAGCAATACACCGTCGGCGTCGCCCCGAAACGCTGCCTGAACCGCATCGGCCACACCTTCGGGCGAGCACTTGCTGTGACTAGCTTCGGTCGGAATGTCGATATCGATCCCCGGCCATAGCAAAGTCTTCGTACCCCTGAGCCCATCGTGGGCCCGCTTGGTTTCGCGATAAACATAGTCCGCGGAGAAGCCCGTGAAGGGAATCTCGGCCAGCCCCTTCTCCTCGTAGTTCAACACGCGGTAGTGGAATGCGAGGGTGGCCTCAGGCGTCAAATCGCCATAGATCGACTGGCTGACGTTCTCGACGTAGCGAGCCATCCTCTCGCCACCGCAATTGTTATAAATGACAATCTTCAGAAAATCTGAATGGGGCGCGATGGCCGCCAGATCCTGCTCCGCGCGATAAATGGGATTGAACGAATTGTTATGCCAGATGTGCCATCCCACCTGAAGAGACGGCTTCACTTCTTTTACCCGCTGGTAAATGGCGGCGTACGTCTCGCGCAGGCTGTCTGTCCAAAGCATTTCCCAGGCAAGCATCTCAGGATAGCGAAGCATGATGCGCCAGAGGGTTACGTAGTAGCCGTCGACGGGACGAGCCTTCTGCTGGCCGGTCTGCACAAAGTCGTGCAAAGCCAGGAACCCGGCGCGAGCCCGATCGGGATCTATGCCTCGCGCTTTTGCCTTGGCTATGCAGAACCCACAGAAGCATGTGACCTTGAGTCCTTCCGCGCTCCCGTGGCTTGCGCCCAGCATGTTGGAGAAAGCGCCCTGCCGCTCCGAACCCCACATGATGCCGTCGATCTCGTAGGAACGCGCCCAGTTTTCCGCCATGCCCAGCAGCCAATTCCGGTAGCCGGGATTGTTGAAGCACAGCGTGGTAGCGTTCTTGCCGGCAAGCTCCTTTTCCTGGAGCGCTTCTATCCCTGGAACATCGCCACGGAACACGTCCTCGAACCAGCAGATGGTTTTCAACCCACGCTTCCGGGCTGCAGGAAGGACTGCGTCGAGGACATCGTAGTCGCCAAAATCGGGAGCTCTAAAGTCTTTGAGCGGAGTATCAGCGAAGTATCTGGGGTTCACCTTCGTATAGCAGCCGCCGTGGAAAGTATCGGTGTCGTAGGACTGTTTTCCATGATCTGGAAGCGGCTGACCGGGAACTTGCCGCCCAGCGATGCCGCGGCCATAGGTAAAGGTGGCCACAAATAATGTATTCACCGCGGCCTGCTGCTGAAACTCATCGAGAACCCGATCCACGCCTTCATCCACAAACGAGACTGCGCCCACCTGGATCCCGATCATTTTTGAGGATGCGTGCGGAGCGACCGCGGCTCTTAAGTTCGGAATGGCCGCGCCGGCAGCCACGGCGGCCGCCCCTTGTACAAACTCCCGTCTATCCATTCTGCCCCCTGATTCTTCTGACACAGGCAGTTTAGACCCTCAGGTTAAGCGGTAAGGCCAAGGCATAAATGTGATCGCTTTCGGACAGCGTTTTTCGTTTCCGGACGCGCGGGATGCGCGAACCGCGTCCAACGAACTGACATGGTTGAGGGATAACTGCCATCAAATTGGCAACAAAGGTGCATCATCCAAGCTGAACGAGTGGTCTCCGAGGATCGTTCTATGCAGACTGTGCTCTACGATTTACGTTATGCCCTACGGCAGCTCCGCAAAACTCCCGGGCTGACGCTGTTGGCCCTTTTGTCTTTGACACTGGGTGTCGGCGCAAACACCGCGATCTTTACCGTGATCGAGAACGTCCTCTTGCGGCCGCTCCCCTATGCCCATTCCGATCGCTTGGTCTTTATTGGACCACCGGCGCCCGACAGGTCGGGATTTGGAGCCACGTCATGGCTCAACTACCGTGACATCCTGGGCCAGTCAAAGCTTTTGGAAAATGCGGCCGGCTATTCGGAAGACGTCAGCGTAGTGGCAGGCAAAGACGGCTCGCAAAGCGTGGTTTCACCCCGCGTGACAACGAATCTTTTTTCCATGCTCGGCGTGCAGCCGCTGCTGGGCCGCACCTTTAACGAAGCGGAGGGTCAAAGCAACGGGCCGCCCGTCGTTTTGTTGTCCGAAGGCTTATGGCGTATTACCTTCCACGCGGACCCCGCTATCGTCGGCCAGGCGGTGGAAATAAGCGGCAAACCGCACACGGTGGTTGGCGTCATGCCGGGTTCGTTTCACTTCCCCGAAGAAACGGGGCCCGACCTCCAGAAGGGCGTTTGGCTGCCGCAGCAGCCTTCCGGAGAGATGCTAAAGGATCGAGGCTATCACTTCTTTAACGTTGTGGGTGAGCTTCGTCCCGGCGTCAGCCTGACGCAAGAGCAGCACGAATTGGATGCCATTTCTACACACATCCCAAGGTCCGATGCCGGTTTCGCAAGCGAATTTCAAGCCGTTCCCTATCAGCAGGTACTCACCGGGTCGGTGCGCCCAGTTCTTTACGCTCTCTTCGCGGCGCTTGCATTGGTCCTGCTGATTGCCTGCGCTAATGTCTCCAACCTGCTGATCGCGCGCTGCCTCGGGCGGCAACAGGAGTTCGCGGTCCGGGCGGCGCTCGGTGCAGGCAGAGCACGGCTGGCTCGCCAGATGCTGACAGAGGGATTAATGCTAAGCCTCATAGGGTGCGCTGGCGCAGTGATGCTCTCCCGCATGGCCATAGTTGCCGTAGGCAAGCTGCCGGAAGGGACCCTGCCTCGTGCTGACGCCATCGCGATTCGCTGGACAATTGTGCTGGTGTTGGCGGCTATCGCCATCCTTACCACTGTGCTCTCGTCGCTTCTGCCGGCATTGCTGGTTGCCCGCTCAAACCCACAAATAGCATTGCAGGCAGCCTCCCGCGGCCTCGGTTCGCACACGGTAAGCGGCAAGTTGACGGCGATTCTCGTTGCCTGCGAAGTGGCCCTTTCGACGCTCCTGTTGGTTGGAACCGGTCTACTGTTCCACACGCTTTGGAATCTTGAAAAGTCGCGGCTGGGATTCGAGCCGGCTCGGGTAACGACGTTTTCTGCCATGCCCGCGGATGCGGCAGGCTTCTCGGCAATGGGCGTCTCTGAGGACGCGGGAAATGCTCCGCCCTCCGTGACCACGCTCATTTACCAGCCCATGCTTGACCGCATCCGTCAGCTGCCCGGTGTCGAAAGCGCCGCATTGGTCACTGCACTACCCCTGTCCGGTTTCGATATCAACACCAGCTTTGAGATTCTCGGGCAGGCTAAGGATCCAGCCAACGAACCAGGCGCTCGTATCACTGCCGTGAGTGGCGACTACGCCAGCACGATGGGCACGCCTATTTTGCGCGGTCGCATGGTCGGCGACGCAGATGTTGCGACTGCTCCCTTTGTCGCGGTCATTAACGAGGCATTCGCCCAAAAGTACTTCCGGGGCAAGAACGCGCTCGAAAAGCAGCTCAGCCTGGGCGGCAAGAACACGGGGATGATCAAGCCCTACGCCATTGTCGGAGTGCTGGGCGACCAGGTGGACAGCGAAGTAGGGGGCGCTCCTCGGCCCTTCATCCTTTTGTCCCAGCATCAGATCCCAACCACTTCCCTCTTCTACCAGGCTCTTTTAAAGACTGTGGTCAGCTTCGTGGTCAGGACCCGCGGCTCAGCTCCCATCGCCGCGGAGATACGATCGGCCTTTCACCAGGCCGCCCCTGGTTACGCCGTGGAAAATTTCCAAACCCTGGATGAGGCCGTGGAGAAAAACACCTTCAGCCAAAGATTGGGCTTATATCTGGTAGGATCGTTCGCCGGGCTCGCCGTCGCCATGGTTGTTGCCGGATTGTACGGAGTATTGTCCCAGTTGGTGAGTTATCGCCGGCGCGAAATCGGTATTCGCATGGCCCTGGGGGCAACACGGCAAAGCGTCGCGCAGCTCATCCTGCGTCACGCGTCGATCGTCATCGTCTCCGGCCTGGGTATGGGTCTTCTGTTAGCAATCGCCACCGGCCATTGGGTCAAAAGCTTCTTGTACCAGGTGCAGCCGCTGGACATTCTGACCTATATATCTGTGGCTGTGGCTTTATTGACGGTTGGATTGATCGCGGCTCTTGTTCCCGCGCGCAAAGCAGCCTCGATCGAGCCTATGCAAGCCTTGCGTGAAGATTAAAGAACTCGGGCTGCGAAGCGTAGCGAAGCCCGCCTATCTGCTGACACGTGATCCGCTTGGGATCGACTGGCCGTAGATTCCTGAAACTATCTTTGCTCTGAAGTCTTGGCCGGTTCCCGCACGGCCACAATCTGATTAGCCTTGAGCCCCGTGAGGCGTTGGACAATTCCACTTGGCCACCGGACCTCCAGGAGCTCCACTTTATCCGACGCGCCCAGGCCGAAATGGACGCGCGGGTCGCTCGAGGCCCCGAAGCCGGAGCTTGTGGAGGCATGATTGTAGATCCTGGCGCCGCCGCTTGTGAGTACCGTGAGCCGCGCCCCAAGCCCGTCACGATTGCTTTTTGTACCGATCAGTTTCACCACAAGCCAATGGTTGTCCCCGGGAGAGCGGTTGATCAGAAGTTCGGGAAGGTTGTTTTGTACGGTGACCACCGCATCCATCCGACCATCGTTGTTGAGATCGCCCAAAGCGAGTCCGCGGTGGACATCGGAGACGGAAAAAGCAGGGCCCGCTGTGGAGCTCACATCGGCGAATCGGTGTTGACCGGTATTGCGAAGCACTTTATCAGGCAATTTGGACGGAAGATGGTTGATCTCCTCAGAATTGTCGAGGATGGCGGAACAGGCCACAAAAATGTCCTTCCACCCGTCGTTGTCAAAATCTGCGATTCCACTGCCCCATGCGGTGAGGCCCGCGGTGATACCACTCAGGCCCCAGGCTCCGGTGACATCCTCGAAGTCTTTTCCTCGATTGAGGAATAAGGGGAAAGTGTCCCCAGTCTGCCCCACCACAAAAATATCCGGCCGCCCATCATTGTCCACATCCCGGAAATCGGTTCCCATACCTGCAATCGATTTGCCGTTCTCGTTGTACGCGACTCCGAGCCGAACTCCCTCCTCACGAAAGGTCCCATCGCGCTGGTTGTGGAATAAGAAATTGCGGTAGGTGTCGTTGGATACAAATGCGTCCACAAAGCCATCGCCGTCGTAGTCTGCAAAAGCAACACCCATACCCTTACCCACAAATTTATCTATACCCGAGGGAACCGACACATCCTTGAACGTCCCGTCGCCATTATTGTGAAAGAGCATGTTGGGCTGGCCCGTGTAGGCATCCGGAGTGCAATAGGTAACGATCTCGCCCGACTTGCACAGAGGCTCGTTCTGTAATGACCAATTTACGTAATTGATGACCATGAGATCGAGTTTGCCGTCATTGTCATAATCAAACCAACCCGCGGCAATCGACCAGGTTTTTCCCAGCTTTGGGTGGATTGCCGCAACTCCCGCTCTGGCCGTGACGTCGGTAAACGTGCCATCGCCATTGTTATGAAACAACTGATTGTGATCCACACCGGTGACGTAGAGGTCAACCCACCCGTCATTGTCGTAGTCGGCTGCGGCAACCCCCATGCCGAAGCCAATCCCGCGCACGCCAGCCTTTTCCGTGACATCGGTAAACGTGCCATCGCCATTGTTTCGATAGAGCCGGTTCCAGTATGACGGGTCAGACTTATCCATGTCAGGGAGATGGGCCCCGTTCACGAAATAGAGGTCCATCAAACCGTCGTTGTTGTAGTCGAAGATCGCCACGCCCGCAAGCATTGCTTCTATCTGGTGATGTCGCGCGGTGGCGCCGTTGTTCGTCCTGAAGGTGATGCCACTGCGGTCGACCAGGTTCTCGAAGACGATGGGCCGCGTCGCCGGGGCCAACTGTCCCTGCTGCGCCGCAAAACACAATCCGATGCAACCCAGAAGCAATGCGAAGCAAGCCCTGCGCGAAGCTGAGGTAGCCACAGAAACCGCCTCTTCCCTATCTGCTTTTCAACAGCCTGCTGAGCCGCGAAATCCTGCGCCGCATAGTTCCCCTTTCTACTCGACGGCCTTTTAAAGTGTCAACGAGCGTCCGGCCATGGGTTGCTCTGCCCTCTCTTTGTGCCTAAGATTGCGTAACGGCGGCGGCTCATGTCCAGAATGCGCTCCAGAATGCGCTCCAGGATGCGCAGGTCCATGCGAAAACTTACCCCGGCATGCTGCGCCGGGCTTTGTTCTTTGGCGTCTGTCTTCGCCACTCTCTCCCCAGGCCAGGTTCAGAAAGGCGGGGATGGCGTAGAAACAACCCTGGCGGCGGCAGAAGCCCATTACACACAGCAGCAATATACGCAGGCCGAGTCAGAGCTTCGCGGCCTCCTGCTCGAAGTGCCGCGCAACTATTCGGCCAATGAGCTTCTCGGCCTGGTGCTCACAGGGGAAGCCCGGGACGCCGACGCAACTCCTTTTTTCGAGAACGCTGTCCGGACGAGTCCAGGATCGGTGCCGGCACGGGAGAACCTTGCCGCAAATTATGCCAAGCAAAATAAGCATGGACTCGCAGAAAGTCAGTTCAGGATCCTGGTGAGGTTGGACCCGAAAAACTTCGATCTCCAACACAACTGCGGCGAGTTCTATATCAACCGCGGCAAGATCGCGGACGCCATTGTTCCCCTCAAGGCGGCGCAGCAGCTGAGACCTTACGATTATGCGAACGGGTACGATCTCGCGCTCGCCGAAATGATGTCAGGCCGGTTGCCCGAGGCCGAAGCACAGCTCAAAAGCTTATTGGCGCTTAAGGAGAAATCGGAATTGCATTCCATGCTGGCGGAGGTTTACGAAAAGCAGAGTAAGTTCCTGCCCGCGGCCAGCGAGTACCAACGCGCAGCCCAAATGGACCCTACCGAGGACTCCATTTTCGATTGGGGAGCCGAGCTCCTGCGTCACAAGAACCTGCAGGAAGCGGCTCAAGTCTTCGACAGCGGGGTGCATCTTTACCCTCAGTCCTGGCGATTGAATTCGGGCCTCGGTTTGGCTTGGCATATGCTGGGCAACGATCGTGACGCGGTCGCTCCCCTGGTTCATGCGGTGGACCTCAATGCCGCGGATCCGAGATCCTATTCTTTTCTGTCGACGCTGGGCCGCGTGCCCGCGGAACAGTCTTCACAGGTGACAGCCCGCTTCGAGCGATACGCGGTCGACAATCCGGAGTCCGCGGAAGCCCAGCTTTATTACGCAACCAATCTGTGGCAAACGGATGAAGTTTTGAATGAAACAAGTCACTCAGAGAAGGTCGAGGAGTTGTTGAAAAGAGCCATCGCTCTTAATTCCAGGCTGCCGGAAGCTCACATGCGATTGGGCGTGCTTTACGCGCGCCGCCAAGACTATCTTCATGCCGCCGCTGAATTCAAGCAGACAATCAAGCTCGATCCCGGGCTGGCGGATGCACATTATCGTTTGGCACAAGCCGAGGCTCGGTTGGGGCAGAAGAAAGAGTCTGCGCAGGAAATGGAAATCTTTCGCAAACTCGACTCCGCCAGAAAGGAGGAAGACACGGTTGTGGCTTTTCTCCTGACGAGACAGGACAAACCGAAATAGGGCCGGTCACCGCCGTGCTCGCGGACTTGACAATGCCATTCCGGGTGATAATACTTCTTCTCGGTTGATGCAATAGCTATTGCGCACTCCGCATCAATGCAGGTGTAGCCCGCGTCCGGAGCGAATGTGTCGCGAAGCTTGCTCTTCGTACACGGGAAGCTGGCCTCGGTAGTATCGGTCATTTCTCAAAGGTGGCTATGGCTTTGGATTGCAGGGAAGGCTTCCTCTCCGTGTCGACCGCGCCACCACTCTCTTACGTTTCGAGCCTTCAGAGCAGCGTCCGGCATTATGCGCGTGCGATCTGTTATGCGACAGTGGCCGGGTTCGCACTTCACAGCCTGGCGCCCAGCGCGCATGCTCAATCCCCTTTGCCGGATGGTCCGGGCAAAGCGACGGTCGAGCGCATGTGCACTACATGTCATGGATTGAATGTGGTGACCGGTCAGCGCATGACGAAACAAGGTTGGGCGGATCAGGTGGACGATATGGTCTCCCGCGGCGCGGTGGGCACCGACGCAGAGATCAAACAAGTAGTTGAGTATCTCTCCCGGAATTTCGGCAAAGAGAAACCACCGCTCGCGAACGCCGAACCGGCGCCCGCGGCCGAGAACAGAGTGGGAGTGACTCCAGCGCTTCCCACGGCGCATGCGGCCGCAGTCGAGGATTGGCAAGGGCCTACGGCGGGAGTGACCTTTGATCGAATCCTGAACGCAAACCAAGAGCCGCAAAACTGGCTTACGTTTGGGGGAACCTACCGAAGCCTCCACTACAGCCTGCTGGATCAGATCAAGCCCGAGAATGCCAGGGACCTGGAGCTGAAATGGGTGTTCCAGGCGCGCTTCCTCGACCCCTACGAGACTACGCCGCTCGTCGTGGATGGAGTCCTTTACACGATGCAGGGAGACGACGTTGTTGCCCTGGACGCAACTACGGGACGCCTCTTCTGGATTTACAAGTACACGCCTGTGCCTGAGGCCAGGTTGTGCTGCGGGCGCATCAGCCGAGGCCTCGCGATCCTCGGTGACACGCTGTACATGGCGGCTGTGGATGCGCACCTGATCGCGATCGATGCCAAGACCGGCCACGCTCTTTGGGACACGGCCGTGGCCCAGACCACCTCGGGATATACGATGACGGACGCGCCTTTGATCATTAAAAACAAGGTGATCGTTGGCGTTGCCGGAGGCGAGTATGGCATTCGCGGTTTCATCGTGGCCTACAACGCGCATACCGGGAAGGAAGCCTGGCGGTTCTACACCACTGCGGGGCCAGGCGATCCCGGGCGTGAGAGCTGGGGTGGTGATTCGTGGAAGCACGGCGGCGGTTCCATATGGACGACCGGGTCTTACGATCCTGAAACGAACCTGACTTACTGGGGAGTGGGCAATGCAGGCCCTGACTACAACGGAGACGTGCGCCGGGGTGACAATCTCTACACATCCTCGCTGGTCGCGCTGGACGCGGATACCGGGCAGTTGAAGTGGCACTACCAGGCTAATCCTCACAACGAATTTGATTGGGACGCCGTACAGGTTCCTCTCTTGGCCGACATAGCCTGGCATGGCAAACCGCGGAAGGTGATTCTCTGGGCCGACCGTAACGGTTTCTTTTACGTGTTGGATCGAACCAACGGTGAGTTCCTGCTGGGCAGAGCCTTTGTGAAGCAAACCTGGAACGCGGGCTTCGAGAAGGACGGACGGCCCATCATGAGCCCCAACGCGAAGTCCACCACCGAGGGTACTCTGATCTTTCCTGACAATCAGGGCGGCACCAATTGGTTTAATCCGTCGTTCAGCCCGCGCACCAAATTCTTTTACCTGAATGCCCGTGAGAACTACTCGACCGTCTTCTACAAGGGTCCACAAGATTATGAGGAAGGGTCCCGCTACGATGGCAGAGGCCGCCACCCTTTTGGCGTGCGAGCGGTGGTTGGAGAAGATGAGGATAAATACACCGCGGTACGGGCGCTTGATCCGCAAACCGGCGAATGCAAGTGGCAGTTCAAGTTGAACACCGGCAACAGCCTGCATACGTTTGAGGGCTGGCAGACAGCCTTTGGCGCCGCGGGAATTTTGACCACGGCTACCGATGTCCTATTCACTGGCGGGAGAGAAGGCACCTTTGTTGCGCTGGACGCACGCAATGGATCGCTCCTTTGGAAGACGACTTTGGGCGGTCCCATGATCATGAATCCCATTACCTACGCGGTCGGCGGCAAGCAATACATCGCCGTCAATGCGGGAAGTGCTTTGTTTGTTTTCGGCTTGCGTTAGCGGCCTTCCATTGCTGAGGAATCGAGAGAACAGCCATGCGTGTCTGGGTGATCAGGATCGGCCTCTGCGGGATGGTGCTTGGTGGCATGCTCCTCGCGCAGGAACACAATGCCGGCACCCGGACAAAAACCGCCGGCGAAACGGAAGTACCCGGTGATCCACTCCGCGGCCGTGCCATCTTCGCAGGCAAGGGAGGATGCCTTTCCTGTCATAGGGTGGGGGACGAGGGTTCGAGGTTAGGTCCAAACCTGAGCGAAGTCGCCACAACTCGAAGCGTCGGCGAATTGCAGAAGGCGTTGTTAGACCCGGGTCCGACTGTCGATCCGCAGAACCAGCTCTACCAGGTGGTGACAGCCGACGGCAGGAAGATCACGGGCAAACTTCTGAACCAGGATGTGTATAGCCTGCAAATGCTGGATACGAAGGATCAGCTTCTCGCTTTCCAAAAATCGAGCCTGCGCGGGTTTGGTTTTGCGCCTACCCCGGCGATGCCGTCTTACCGCGACAAGCTCACTCAAGAGGAGCAAACCGATCTGATCGCCTACCTGGCCAGTTTAAGAGGAGCCGTCAAACAATAACCGGAATCTCTTCGCATGCGAGCTCCAGTAAACGCGCGTGGAGCCGATGCAGTGGCGCTCGATAGGGCGCAAATGGGAATGGTGAAGAATGCGAAATGCACTGCGCAATGCGCCATTGGCTTTGGCACTTTTTACAGCGGCCTCATACTCACCCCTGCTGTTCGCAGCGAGTTACCCGAGCACGGATATTTCAAATGGACAGATCAAAGCCAAAGTCTATCTACCCGATGCAAACAACGGCTTTTATCGTTCGACACGTTTTGACTGGTCGGGGGTAATCGGGAGCCTGGAGTACAAGGGCCACCAGTTTTACGGGGATTGGTTTCAGAAGATCGATCCCGCGGTCTACGACTTCAACTACGACGGGAAGGATGTCGTGTCCGCCCCTTTCACCGCGATGGTCGGTCCGGGAGAGGAGTTTAATACCGCAGGCAAGGCGCTTGGCTTCGACGAGGCGAAAGCAGGCGGCACTTTTGTCAAGATCGGTGTCGGGGTACTGCGAAAGCCCGACGACTCGAAGTACGACCATTCGAAAACCTACGAGGTCGTTGACGGGGGTAAGTGGACGGTCACAAAGACGCGCGATTCCGTCGAGTTCACGCAGACACTGTCGGACCCAGTCTCGGGTTATGGCTACGTGTACAAGAAAACGATTCGGCTTGTGCCCGGAAAGCCTGAACTGGTGCTGGCGCACACTCTGAAGAACACCGGCGCCAAGCGCATCGAGACGACAGTCTACGATCACAATTTCTGGACTCTGGACAACCTCGCACCCGGACCAGGCCTCGTCCTCAAGTTTCCTTTTCCATTGCAAGCCACCCGGCCGCCGCAGGCTGGTTTCGCTGAGATTCGGGGCAACGAGTTTGTTTACACAAAGACGCTCGCCGATCACGACCGCGTGACCTCCGCTTTTCAAGGCTTTGGGGATACGGCCACGGATTACGACATCAGCGTTGAGAATCGGAGGGTGGGGGCGGGCGTCCGCATAAGGGGAAATCGTCCATTATCGAATATTGCCTTATGGTCGATCCGCACCGTGATGGCACTGGAACCTTACATCGCAATGAAGATCGAACCCAATGATGAGTTCACCTGGGAACTGCGCTACGACTATTACACATTCGCGCCGAAGGCAGATGTAGGTTCGGGGAACTAAATTCATGCAATGCGAATTGCGCTTTGTGCAATTTAAGCTTGACAGCTCAAATTCTGCGGCAGGATAATTTCGCCGGTTTTGCATCTCGGCCCGAAAAGATCCCAAATTCAGGCTGAGACCTTGAGAACTGTCCTGGATGAAGGGCCGGCCACGTTGTAGCTCCGCCACAGGGGTACGCGCGGATTGCTATGACGACCTTTTTTTGCGAGCGTTCATCGATGCATTCATACTTGCGTAATATGCACGGTCGAGAAAACATTTACCGGGTTCACGCCCAACCGCGGGCTTTAAGCAAATTCGTAACTTCGCCTGCAATCATTGCAGGCGCGCGCTCAGGACGACGCAATCGTCCAGGAAAATCAACACCGGGCCGCTAATCATTGGAAGCGAGGCATTCCATGGTCTCCTTTGCAAGGCCGATCAAGAGCAGCGCGATCGCTGTTCTGGCGATTGTTTTTTCCCTGTCAGCGACACTGCATGCCCAGGTCGATACCGGACAGGTATTGGGAACAGTACAGGATCAGCAGGGAGCGGCCGTTGCCGGCGCTCAGGTGACACTTACCAATTCCGACCAAAACGTCAGTCTCACGCAGCGTACCGATAGCCGCGGAGGATTCGACTTTGCCAGCGTCAAAATCGGCACATATTCATTGACGGCGGAATCCAGCGGATTCGCGAAAGTGACGCAGACGGGTGTTGTGGTCAATATCCAGCAAAACGTCGTCGCCAATCTGACCCTCAAGCCAGGCAGTGTCCAGTCGACGATCGAGGTAACTACCGCGCCGGCGCAGTTGCAGACCGAAGATGCATCCGTGGGCAATGTGGTTGCGGCAAAAGTGATCAGCGACTTGCCCCTGAATGGCCGCAACTACACGTTTCTGGCGCAATTGAGCGCAGGCGTCACCCAGGCCCAGCAAGACACTCGCGGATTGGCGGCGAATGGAGGTTTTTCGTCCAACGGAACACCGCCGAATCAAAACAACTACCTGCTCGACGGCGTCGATAACAATTCGAATCTTACCGACTATCTGAATGGCGCCTTCTATGTGTATCTTCCCTCCGTCGACTCTTTGCAGGAATTCAAAGTACAGACCAGCAACTTCAGCGCGGAGTTTGGCCGCGCAGCCGGGGCTGTTTTGAATGCGACCACCAAGTCAGGAACGGATCGATTTCACGGGAGCGCGTTCGAATTCCTGCGCAACGACGCGCTGGACGCGCGAAATTATTTTGAGTATGGGCCCAAAGGGGAATTTCGTTTAAATCAGTTCGGCTTTACCCTCGGTGGACCCATTTTCATTCCGCATCTTTACGATGGAAGAAAGCATAAGACCTACATTTTTGGGGACTATCAGGGAACACGCATCATCCAGGCAAGCCCCATCACCTCGAGTGTTCCTACTGCGCTCGAACGGACCAGCGGGTATACCAACTTCTCCGAACTGATTACCGGGCAAAGCGGAACCCGCACCGATCTCCTGGGCCGTACAACTGCGGTTGGGCAGGTGTTTGACCCAGCGACCACGCGAACGGTCACTGCCGGTCAGGTTGATCCCGTTACCGGTCTGACCGCGAATGGAACTGGATTTGTGAGAGAACCTTTCCCCGGCAATCAGGTCCCGGCTACTCGTCTGGATGTCAACGCAGTCAAACTGCTGAACACTTACCCGGCCCCCAATCTCGCGGGCGTTTTCTCCAATTATGCGAGCGCCCCCAACCTGGTGGATACGATCAACCAGGGAGACATCCGGCTCGATCAGGTCACCGGGCAAAAAGGCCAGATTTTCGGCCGCATAAGCTATTTGAGAGAGCCCACTTTCATTCCCGCCCCCTTCAACACCGTGGCGGCGGGGGGCGCCTTCGCGACTGGAAGTCAGGTCAACGATTCGAAAGATGATGTACTCGGATGGACCTACCTGATCAACCCGACTTTCGTGAATGAAGCCAGAGGCGGATATTCGCGGATAGGTACTTCGCGATATCAACCCTTTGCTTCCGACCTGACGATTCCCGGTCAATTCGGCATCCAGGGTATCCCGCAGTTCCCTAACAATGGCGGCTTACCGACATACAACCTCGCGGGGCTCAGTCAGCTGGGCGCTTCTCCATGGCTGCCTACATCGGAAACTGGTACTGTCGTGCAGGCCACGGAGAATCTCACCAAAATTTCCGGCGCTCATAGCTTCAAAGGCGGCTTCGCCTTCCAACGCGCGGCAATTTCCTTCTTTCAACCCGCGTATGGACGCGGCAACTTCACTTATAGTGGCCGATACACAGACGTCGCGAACACGGCAGCCTCGCAGGCCGGCAGTAATACGACGATCGGGACAGGCGGTGGAAACACCGGATTGGCGCAGCTTTTGTTTATACCTACACCAGGGACTGTGTCCGGGGCCTTCAACAATGTCGGCGGTGCGGATGGCTCGGAAGCCTCCAATGCGGCGGATATAGCCATCACACGAAACTACTACGGTATCTACGGTCAGGATGACTGGAAGGTATCTACGAAGCTCACATTGAACCTCGGCCTGCGCTGGGAATTCATTGGTCACGGTGTGTCCGCAGGCGATCAGCAGGCGAACTTCATTCCGCCGACTGGAAATCAAGGGGCTGAGTTCCTGATGTCGAATGCCGTTTGCAACAAGAACCTGTCCACCTCGTTCCTTGCATTGACAGCGCAGGACGGCATCGCCATCAAGTGTTCAGGAATTCCGGGCCTTGTGAACACACCTAAAGGCAACTTTGCGCCGCGTATCGGATTTGCCTATCTGCTCGGGAAACATTTAGTGCTCCGGGGCGCCTTCGGCCTCTTCTACGGAGCGCCGAACAATGGTGATAATTTGGGCACCGCCGGCAACTATCCGTTCTCGTATAACTTCTCCTACAATGCGCCGGACGCCGGTCACCCGCTCACCTACCCAACGGGAGCCATTGCCACCTTGGAATCAGGATTGAGCGCGATCAATTTCGTTCCCCTGAACGTAAATGCCGAGGGCCTGGGACTGAGCGGCGTGCAGCTGACGTACAAGACTCCCTATTTCCAGGCCGACAACCTGGCCTTTGAATACCAGATATCCCCAAGCACGACATTCACGTTAGGGTACGTCGGCAATCAGGGGAGACACCTGGCGGTGTTCGCCGGCACTAACAACGTGAGCCAGATCCTGCCGCCGGCTTTCAATCCACAACTCTATATCCCGTGGCCGGATTTTGCGCGCGGGTTCGGATACAAGATCACAGGGGCAAACGGCAACTACAATTCTTTGCAAACGAGCATCCAACGCCGTGTGACCAGCGGTTTGACCATGTTAGCGAACTTCACCTGGTCAAAGTGCCTGACCGATGCGCGCGATGGTCTGGATAACAATATTGGCGGTTATAGAGCGGTCGATCTTCCGGGCTTTGGGATACACGGGGACTTTAACGAATGTGACTACAACGTACCCCTGATGTTCCATGGAAGCGGGACGTACGAGCTGCCCTTTGGCCGAAATAAGAGATTTCTCGGAGATAGTCCAGGCTTCGTAGATGCGCTGGTGGGCCACTGGACAACGAACACCATCGTCACTCTGCAAAGTGGGCAGCCATTTACTGTCCCGTGCACGATTGCCACCGCCGCCGGCGTCGGATGCTACGCGCTCACGACAGGAATCGATCGCTATGGAGCGCATAATGTGAACCAATGGATGAATCCGGCGGCGTTTGCCAATCCTGCTGTGGTCACGGAGGTGGGTCAAGGCGGATTCGCGGCGCTGGGAGGACAAGGAAGTCAGGTCCTGGGGCCGGGCTTCCATCGCATGGACCTCTCTTTCCTGAAACAGATTCCGATCTGGGAGGATCTTCGCGCCGAATTTCGCGCCGAGATCTTCAACCTGACCAACACACCGCAGTTCGGATTGCCTGGTTTCTCCGGACCCGGTGTTGTGGCGGCTCCGGGCTCGCTTGATTTCACGAACACGACGGCTTTTGGCAGGATCACGGCAACCCGCGATGGAGCTTACGATCAACGCGAGGTGCAGCTGGCGCTCAAACTTTATTGGTAGCGCGACAAAAGGCAAAGCTGAGTGCCGTAGTATCAGCGGAGCTGCCGCCCACGCTTGCAGGTGAATCGGCAGCTCCTTCTACCTGTCTGCACTCTTACTATCTCTACTTGCCGTGCGCCTCGATGTGGCTCTTCGCAGCCTCACCTGCATGTTCGCCCGCATGTTCCTGATGGCCATGTGCCAAATGCGCATGGTGGGCAGCTTTTTCGTGCTGGCCGCTTTCGTGGTGCCTGGCAGCCTCGCTGTGATGACGAGCTGCGTGAGTGTGGTGTTCTGCCGCATGCTTGTGATGCTCTGCTGCTTCTTTGGACATGTCGTCCCCCTTATCGATTTGCCTACCCGCAAATTGGTACGCATGCGCATTCTTAAGGAAGGAGAGAGTCTCCGGCCTTACAGGATCGTGAATTTAGAGTCTTACGCGTTCTTGCAGACGTTATGTGAAGCAATTCTTTCGCAGCGTAAGTCCCAGCGGACGGAACGAGGGCAATGCGCTTTTTTTTTAATACATCTTTCTTGTACCTTGACGCGCCATCTATGTTGGACGCCGGAAAGAAAGTTCCTGACCCGCGTACCATGCGTCTTAGCCAACGTCATAAAAGTTATCTTTTGATTGGTTACTTCTGCCCTCCCAAACGAATTACCAGTCGAGCGGGTTTCCACGTCGTAAACGCCGCAGGTCCCTGCAAATGTCCAAGCATGCGCAACTCTCTTTCCATGCCCGTGTTTCCCCTACTAGTGGCCTGTCGCATAGAAGACGTTAGTAAAGCAAATGAATTGTCATCCCGACCGGAGCGTAGCGTAGTGGAGGGATCTGCTGTTTCCTTCCCCAACTCCGATCCTCTCAATCAGTAACGCTTTCTCTGAGACACTCCACTA
>JBARKD010000444.1:0-21363 GCA_049800615.1 Acidobacteriaceae bacterium
GGGCGGAGGCGGGGGCTTTGGAGGCGGAGGCGGTGGATTCGGGGGAGGGGGGTTTGGCGGCCGTGGTGGACGGGGCGGCGGTTTTGGCAATTTCAGGGGATTCAAACCCAACCAGCCTCACGGCGCCTTCTTTTGGACGGGCGGGAATTCTGCCCTGAATGCCAATCCATTCGCCATCAAGCCGGGGAGGGAGCTGCAGCCCAGCTATGCGCAAAATCAATTTGGGCTTACGTTTCTGGGCACGCCGTACATACCTCACCTGATCGAGCACGACACCAAAGACACCGTCTTCCTCAATATTTCCGGCCAGCGTTCCTCCTCCCCCTTCAACCAGTATGGGAGCGTCCCCGACGCTGCTGAACGGGGTGGCGATTTGTCTGCCCTCAGCACGCAGCAAGGCACACCCATTACCGTCTATGACCCGCTTACTGGCGCGCCGTTCCCCAATAACCTAATCCCGGCGGCGCGAATCTCGCCCCAGGCGACGAAGCTGCTGAACTACATTCCGGAACCCACCTTGCAGGGCCAGTTCCAAAACTACCAGCGGCTCGCCTCCGCAGAATCGAACAACACCCGCATCGGCGTGCGTTTCATCCACAGCTTCGGCCCCAGCACCGGGGGCTCGCCCATCGGAGGACTGATCCGTCAATATCTGGGCCAAGGGGGACCCGGCCTGCGGCAAAGCGTGAACGTAAATTTCAACTACAACCACATCGCGACCGACGAGCTCGACCTGTTTCCCGATCTTGGCGGCAAGCTACAGACGCACCAGTATTCAGTGGCCCTGGGCTACACACTGGGCAAGGGGAGGCTGACCAACAATCTCGGCCTCAACTGGAACCGTAGCGACTCACAGACCAAGAACAATTTCACCGGCGTCACAGATGTTGCCAGCCAGATCGGTCTCGGCGGACTCCCCTCCAACCCATTGTTCTTTGGATTGCCTGACCTCATTCTGAACCAGTTCACCAGCTTCACCGAGCAACAGCCCAACTTCCAGATCAACCAGACGATTGCTGCTACCGAGTCGACCTCGTGGATACACAAGAAGCACAACGTTCGCTTCGGCGGAGATTTTCGTCGCGTGCATAACGACCTGTTTGGCAATACCGGCAATATCACGGGTACTTACACCTTTACCGGCTTCTTTACCGAGA
The DNA here is from genome assembly GCA_049800615.1 of Acidobacteriaceae bacterium. Taxonomy (GTDB): domain Bacteria; phylum Acidobacteriota; class Terriglobia; order Terriglobales; family Acidobacteriaceae; genus PALSA-350. Next base: position 1,158 of record JBARKD010000444.1, read on the forward strand.
AACCTGGCACGAGTGGCACGACCGGCGGCACTTCCTCGACCGGCTCTTCGCTTGCCGACCTTCTGCTCGGTCTGCCGCAGCAGACTTCGCTCCAGGCTCCGGATCAGAAATCCTATTTGCGGCAGAATGCCTGGGATGCCTTTGTCCAGGACAGCTGGCGAGCCAAGGCCAACCTGACCCTGCTGTTCGGCCTGCGCTACGAGTATTTTTCTCCTTACTCGGAGAAGTACGACCGCCTTTCCACGCTGGATACGGGGAACGATTTTACTTCCGTGGCTACGGTTATTTCCGGCGGCATCGGTCCCTACACGGGAAAGTATCCTCGCGATCTGGTCTACCCTGAGCACAACAACTTTGCGCCCCGCATTGGGATTGCGATCCGCCCGATCAAAGACACGGTGGTGCGCGCCGGGTATGGGATTAACTACGCCGTGGGTCAATATTCGAAGTTCATCCAGGACTTCGCCTTCCAGCCGCCTTACGCCAACGTGCAGACCAACGAAGTAACCAATGCCACCGGATTTGTCCCCACCCTGGCTGCGGGCTTTCTCCCGGAGGGGCAGGAGAATGGCAACTCCGCCGTCAACAAGAACTACCGGCTGCCTTACGTGCAGGTCTGGAATTTCAACCTGCAGCGCACGCTCCCCCTCGGCATAGTGCTCAACGTCGGTTATAACGGCTCCAAGGGAACTCGCCTTGATATCGTGAACGCGCCCGGCCGCACCGCCAACCAGTCGGTGAGCGGAGTTTTCTACGACTACGAGGACTCGGTGGCGTTCTCCAACTTCAACGCGCTCACGGTCAGCGTTCGCAATCGGCTGCACGATGGGATTGCGTTACAGGCGACTTACACCTATAGCCACTCCATCGACAACGCCAGCTCCATCGGCGGCAACGGCGGCACAGGAACCGTGGTGGCGCAAAACTGGCAGAATCTGCTGGCCGAGGAATCAAACTCCAGCTTCGATGTCCGCAACCAGGTCAAGGGTAATTTTCTCTACGAGCTGCCTTTCGGGCCCGATGAACACTACCTTACATCCGGCTGGCTGGCGCATTCGCTCAGCGGTATTTCCGCTTCCGGCACGTTTACCTTCGCCAGCGGAAGCTCTTTGACCCCGAACTATGAGGCCACTGTCGATGAAGTAGCTCGGGGCACGACGGCATCCCTCCGGCCGGATCGGGTTCCCGGGGCATCGCTTACCGCCGGCGGCGGTTCGCTCGACAACTGGTTCAACAAGTCGGCGTTCGCTGCGCCGGCCAACGTTTATGGAACAGCCTCCCGCTATTCCATCCCCGGCCCGGGCACGGTTTCGGTGAACGCCTCGCTCTCCAAGACCGTGCGTTTCAACGAGACTCGCACTTTCGAGACGCGCGCCACTGCCAGTAACGTGTTCAACACCGTCCAATACTCAGGCGTCGACACAACCCTGGGCTCGGGAACCTACGGCCAGGTGACGTCGGCCGCCGGTATGCGTCAATTTACCTTCGTAGCCCGTTTCCGGTTCTAGAGGAAGAGAGGATTCCGGATGAAGGTTCACCGTCGCTTCAGTAGTTACACCGCCCTTGGCTTATTCGCTCTGGGGGCGGCATGTGGGCTATTTGCGCAGGACCAGACGCAGCCCGCATCCGATGTGCAATCGGCCTACACGCTCAAGGTGAACAGCGATCTGATCCTGACCAACGTGGTGGTTCGCGACAGGAAGACGGGCGAGCTGGTGCGCGGACTCAAGGCCAGTGACTTCCAGATCCTGGAAAATGGCAAGCCTCAAACCATCATCAGTTTCGATTTCGAAAGCGTCGATCAGGCTGCGCCGCTCAACGAGGCTACGGTCAACGGCAGATCGCGCAACAACATCATGGGCAGCATGAACCGCAACGTCACCTCGGAGCAATTGCGCAATCATCGCCTGATTGTGATGTTTTTCGACATCACCTCCATGCAGCCTGAAGACCTGGAACGCGCCCAGGACGCGGCCCGCAACTACGTCAACAAGCAGATGCATGCCGCGGATCTTGTCGCCGTTGTCTCCCTGGACCAGTCCCTCTCGCTCGATCAGGATTTTACCGCTAATAAGCAACAGCTGCTGAACGCGGTCAACGCCTATTCCGGAAGCCAGGGCTCAGGCTTCCAGGCCGGCGCAACCAGCACCACGAACCAGACCGAAGACACCACGGCGTTCACCCCCGACGAGCAGGAATACAACGACGTCAATACCGATCGCGAGCTGTTTGCGTTTGAGGATATTGCCCATTCGCTCGCCTATATCAACGAAAAGAAGTCGTTGCTCTATTTTTCCGGAGGCATCCAGCGCGACGGCATCGAAAACCAGGCTTCGCTCCACGCGGCCATCAATGCTTCCGTGCGCGCCAACATGTCCATTTACTCGGTGGATGCGCGGGGTCTGGAGGCTATCTCTCCTCTGGGCGACGCTTCGACAGGGAGCTTACGCGGAACCTCCGCATACAACGGCGCCGCCCTGCAAAACAATCTCGATTCCAATTTCAATACCCAAGAGGTGATGGCCACCCTTTCCTCCGACACCGGCGGCAAAGCCTTCTTCGACTCCAACGATTTCTCTCCTGCGTTTCAACGGATTCAGCAGGACACGTCCGCGTATTACGTGATCGGCTTCCGCTCTACCAATCCGGTGCGCGATGGGCACTACCGGCGGCTCACGGTCAAGCTGAACCGCGCAAACGTCAAGCTTGAATATCGCCCCGGCTACTACGCCCCGGCCGACTACAAGCACGCGAATAAGGATGAACGCGAACGGCAGCTCCAGGAGGAGCTCTCGAGCGATCTGCCCGCTACCGATGTCGAGGTCTATCTGCAGGCATATTACTTCCGCAGCGATGCCGGAAATGGGCAGCCCCGTTTCTACGTACCTGTTTCGTTGGTTGTACCCAGCTCGCAGATTCCCTTTGTCAAAGGCGGAGACCGCAGCAAGGCGACACTCGACATCATTGGGTGGCTTAAAAACACTGCCGGGCAGGACATGGCCGAAATTCGCCAGACGGTCAAGCTCTCCATCGATGACTCGCAACAGCTTTCGCGGAAGAACATCCAGTACACCACCGGCTTTACTTTGCCGCTGGGGAAATATCACCTCAAGTTCGTGGTCCGCGAGAACGAAACCGGCCGGATGGGTTCCTTCGAGACCGATATCAATCTGCCCGACCTCAAAAAATTTCCGCTCAAGCTGAGCTCCGTAGTGCTTTCGAACCAGCGTTCTCCCGCAGGCAAGAAGGATGACACTCCGCTAACGAACGGCGGCTTCACCTGGGTGCCGAATGTGGCCCACGTGTTCCGCACCGATCAACACATGTATCTTCTCTACGAGGTCTACGATCCCGCGGCCGCGCCGGAGAAGAACGCGGCTTCCACTCCTGCGATCAAGCCGGGGGTGAAAGTCCTCACGAGTATCGAATTTCTGCAAGGCACGACCAAGGTGTTCGAAACTCCGCTGGTTGAGGCTAATAGCGTAAACGCACCTACGCGCGGCGCAGTTGCCTTTGCCTTCGATATTCCGCTGGACCGGCTCAATGCGGGTCTGTACATATGCCAGGTGAATGTGATCGACGATACAGGGGGCAGCTTCAGCTTTCCTCGTCAGGCGCTTCTGGTCCGCGCCGCGGCGGCCTCGCCCGCGCCGCCTGGCGCCACTCCTTCAACCGCGCCTCCCGCAACTACGCCTCCTGCCGCTGCGCCTCCATCTACCCCGGTTCCGGCGCCGCGGGCTCCCGGCCAGTAGGAAAGCGCTAGCCACGTTTTTGTGCTGGCGGTTAGGGGATAATCGAGAGGATGAACACCATGAAAGCCGTTCAGCTTCACGGATACGGGAATATCGATCAACTTCACTACGAGGATGTAGCAACTCCCGTAGCGGCCGCCGGGCAGGTGCTGGTGAAACTCACTTCGACCAGCGTCAATCCCATCGATTACAAAATTCGGCGCGGGGACATGAAGCAAATCATGCCTTTGGATCTGCCGACAATTCTTGGGTATGATCTTGCCGGCCAGGTGGTCGCGTTGGGTGAAGGTGTCAGCGGTTTCAAGACGGGCGCCCTGGTGATGGGGGTAACGGATCACACCTATGCGGAATATGTTGCCTGTAAAGCGGAAATCCTTGCGCCGATGCCAGCGGCGCTCGATCCCGGAGAAGCCGGCGCGTTTCCGCTTGTCCTGCAGACCGGAGCGCAGCTCATCGAGCTGGGAGTTGGATCGCTCTCAAGCGGGCGGGTGCTGGTCACAGGTGCGCTCGGGAATGTAGGACGCGTTGCGGTTCACATCGCCAGACAGCGCGGCCTGACCGTGGTCCTCGGTGTGCGCGAGAAGCAGCGTGCGGAAGCAGAAAAGCTTGGAGACTATGAGGTGATCGCGGTTGACGACGAAAAGCAGGTCCAGGGTCTCCGGGAACTGGACGCTATCGCCGATACCATCGGACCACCCGTCGTGGACCGGCTCATTCCTCACATTAGAAAAAATGGAATCCTCGCCACCGTGGTTGGCAAGCCGACGTCAGCCGAGAACCGCGAAATTCGCGTCAATGAAGTATGGTCGCAGCCCGATGCTAAGCGGCTCGCGGAGCTTGCTCTTCTGGTAGCCAAGGAGGAACTCTCCATCCCCATCACCGGCAAGTGGAAATTAGCTGAGATTGGCAAGGCTCAGGAACAGGCAGAGAAGGGCGCGCGAGGAAAAGTATTGCTGACCCCGTAATCAGGTGGAAGAGCCGCGGTATGGGCAATGCCTGCATCCTGAATTGCAGCAGGTTCCCCGCTTCAGGTGATATTGCGCCGTAAACACCATGTAGGGCCCCTCGAAGTAATAATCTTCGCCTGGCTGCAGGTCTGTGCCTGCGGGTGTTTTGGGTGCTTTGGGTGGTTCATCGTGCATGCTGATATTGTCGCAGCGGGAAGGAGTTGGGAGAAAGGCCGGTCGATGGTATCGAGAACTGCAGATCCCTCCACTTCGCTACGCTTCGGTCGGGACGACAATTTTGTTGTAGAGCCAGCCGTTTTTGTCGCGCCACGACACATTGCGCTAGGTTACTGTGTCGAGGCGGAAGGTTTTGTCGTAGGGCACGACTGGATATCCTTTTGCTTTCCAGGCCGCCAGCCCGCCCTTCAAAAACTTGACCCGATCCAGATTCACATTCGGAGCTAGTCCATGCGCTTTCAGCGCAATCGCCCGGCTGGTTTTGTCGCTGGGACAAGTACAATACACCACCAGCTCTTTGTCCGTCGGGATCAGCCCCGGATTGTCCATTGCATCCTGAGGAGAGATCCTCTGCGCGCCTTCGATGATCTCCGAGTCGGCCAACAAATCCAGCGGCTGGCGCGCATCAAGGACCAGCACATCACGGTGGTTCACCATCAGGTCGCGCAAGGCCTCGGGTGTGATGCTCAGCCGCTCGATTTCGCGTCGGGCCTGGATCCGCCGAATCCACATCGCGGCCAAAAAACCCCATATGATGACTGCCAAGATCGTTAGTGCCAGATTCAAGCTCATATCCGTTCTCCCTTACTGGCCACTTCTTGACTACCCATTGCTTAGATTAGCGAGTTTAACCAAACGATTCGATACTGCTCGCTTCCTCCACCCGCACCGCACCGCCAAGGAACGTGATTGTCTTACCCGGGACGGCCGCCGGCCGCTCCCCGGGCACCACGACGCCCGCGAGGTTCAGCGGGTCGGCCGCGGCAACGGTAACGGCCTCACCCGACGGGCGGAGACGAGACTCCCGCAGCGACGCCACCGCTTCGGGCACGGCAAACTGCTCCCCACCAAACCCGTTCACGAATCGGCCGCCGCGCACATTTCCCCGAGCTTCCAGGCGGCGGAACATCCCCACCAGCTCGCGCCAGCGGGGGATCGCCGTCTCCCGCTCGAGCAAGTCGCGGAACACTACCCCGTAGCGCCGCAACAGCATCCAGCATGCCGACTCTATTTCCGCCTCCCGCCGCTCCGCCCGGGCGCCGGCGCTCTCCTGAGCGTCGGCCGGCGGCGTAAGCAGGCACCAGCGGCCTACGGTGTTGCGGGCGCGCTTCAACCCTCCATAGAATGCGGCCTTTCGCCGCGGATCGATCAGCATGCGCAGGCTATCAAATCCGTCGGCTGTCACCAGTCCGGCTGCTACCAGTTCCCACAGGGCACGGTTCACCTGGTCCGCGGGAACCCCCAGCGTCCGCACCAGGTCGCCGGCAAACACCGCCCCATACTGGGTCAGGTAGGCCCGCACCTGCCACGCCAATTCGCTCAGGCAAGCCTGCAGCACCGGCTCCGGGATGGCGCGCTGGGCCAGGCAGTGGTCCATCCAAAGTGCTTCCTCGCGCACAAAAAACGTCACCGGGGCCATGCTCGTAGGCACTACGCGACGCGGCGGAGAGAATTCGTTGCCGGAACTGGCAAAGGCCGGGTGTGGAGAAATCCTTCCCCACCCCACGACGCCCTGCAGGCAGAGCGTGTCCAGCCAACGCGGGTCGTAATCCGCCACCCTTTGCGGCAGCAGCGTCTTCTCCCACTCGATTGCCGGCGCCTCAAAACCCTCCAGCAGGCGCAGCGCCTCGAGCACGCCCGCCTCTCCCGCCAGTCGCGACTGTGGGGCCACTCGCTGCCAGCGGGTCAGCCACTGCATAAAGACAGCCGGCGTGACCGGCTCGATTTGCTTGCGCAGCCCGGCCAGCGTCCGCTTGTGGATACGCTGCAGCAGCCTGCGCTCGCACCATTCCACATCCTCGTCGTTCTCCGGCTCGTCACCCTCAAACCGGCCGCGCAGGATCGTCCCCTGCATTTCCAGTAACAGCATGGTCGTCCAGATTGCTCCCGGTTCCACGCCCAAGCTTGCTCCGAGGCTGCGCGAACTCACCGGGCCGAGGAGCGCCATCCATCCCTGAACGCATTTGCGGACCACCTCGGCGTGGGTCAATTCCTTGCTTTCGGGTGGGCAGGATACCTCGTCTTCGAAAGTTACCGCAGGCCAAAGCAGGCGCAGGTAAGACACCCGCTCTGCTGCCGCCAGGTAACGCCGTCCCGCGTGTTCCGCTATGGTGGCGCGGCCATGAAAACGCAACCGTTCATGGAACAAATCCCAGTCTCTGGACGCAAACTCTATCGGCACCACCACCAGCGCGCAGAGCAGATCATGCAGCTCATGCTCGTCGCGCACATCGGGTTGGCACTCCTCGCGCAACTCCGCAATCGCGCAGGGGTCGAGCCGCCCGGCCTCGCCCAGCAGTTTGTCCGGAATCATGCCCCGCATGCTTACCGCGCGGGCCCGTCTCTCCTCCAGGGGCGCATCATCCAGAAATGCGTAGGGATTGGCGTTGAGAAGCTCATGGGCAAAGGCGGAAGGCGTCGTGCTGTCCACCGCCAGGCAGCGAATCGTGCCCATGCGAATCCCCGCCAGCAATGCGATCAAACCCTCCAGATCCATGGCCTCCGTCAACACATCCTTCATCACTTCCCGGATGAGGGGATGGTTGGGAATCTGGATATCTCCCTCGATATTCTCCTGGCAGGCCGCCACCTGGGGAAAAACGCTAGCCAGCAAATCATCGGATCGCGTGCGCTGGATCTGGGGGGCAATGCGCTTGCCATGATGAAACCGTAGAAGTTGCAAACTCCGTCCCGCGTCCCAGCGCCAGCGGGCGCGGAATATGGGCGAGTCGAGCGAAGCCTGCTCCAGCAGCCCGGTCACCGTCTGCTCGGTAAGGAAGTTGAATACGTCGCTGAGCGGGAAGCTGTGCTGCTCGGCCAGGGAGATATTCAGCCCGTTATCCGTCGCCGCCGCCTGCAACTCGAAATTGAAACCGCGGCAGAACCTCTTGCGCAGAGCCAATCCCCATGCCTTGTTGATCCTGCCGCCGAAAGGCGCATGCAGGATCAATTGCATCCCGCCGCCTTCATCGAAGAAGCGCTCGGCGATGATGGTGTTCAGGGTGGGCACCGCGCCCAATACCGCGCGTCCGGCGGCGATGTAGCCCACCAACTGTTCGGCGCCGGCATCGTCCACGCCGCATTCCTGCTTAAGCCACGCCACCGTCTCGGCTACCTGTGGATGCGTCTGGCTGATGTAGCCGGGCATCACGTCCGAGGAGCGTGCGCTGATCTCCTCGCGTAAAGCAGAAACAAACTGCGACAGCTCTAGCGTCCGCTGCGGAGCCTCTCCCCTCCAGAAAGGAACGGTGGGGGGCTGGCCGTGCGCATCCTCAACCAGTACCCTTCCCGCGCTTTCCACTCGCTGGATGCGCCAGCTGGTATTCCCCAGCTGAATCACATCCCCGGCCGACGAGTCGATCGCGAAGTCCTCGTCCAGCGTGGCAATCTGGACGCCTTCCGGCTGCACGATGACGGAGTACAAGGCCGTGTCGGGAATGGTCCCGCCATTTGAAACCGCGATGGTGCGGGCCCCGCGGCGCGCCTGGATGCGCCCGTTTACCCGGTCGCGCAGCAAGTAGGAACCGTAGCGTCCGCGGCTTGATTCGATCCCTTCCGTCAGCAGGCAGAGAATTTCCTCATAGGTTTCCCGCGCCAGGCCGCGATAGGGGTGAGCGCGTCGCAAGATTTCATACAGGGCACTCTCCTCCCACGGCTCCGCCGCGCACGCCGCGACGATCTGCTGCATCAGCACATCGATGGGGCAATCCGGAATTTCCAGCCGGTCCAGCACGCCCGCCCGCATGGCACGAACGAGCGCAGAGAATTCCATCAGGTCGTCGCGGGTAGTGGCGAAGAAGCGCCCTTTGGGTATGGCCCCGCGCCAGTGTCCGGCGCGGCCCACTCTCTGCATGGCCGCGGCAATGGCTCGCGGGGAATTCACCTGGCAAACCAGGTCGATGCTGCCGATATCGATGCCCAGCTCCAGTGAAGCCGTCGCCACCAGCAGCTTGATCTCGCCGTTCTTCAGCTTGCGTTCTGCTTCCAGGCGAAGTTTTCGCGACAGGCTCCCGTGGTGCGCGCCGACATTTTCGGAACCCAGCCTTTCTCCCAGACAAAAGGCCAGGCGCTCTACCATGGCCCGCGTGTTGACAAACACCAGCGTGGACCGGTGTTGCTGCGCCAGCTCCGCCATGCGGTCGTAAATGTCATCCCAGATTGCATTGGTGGCCACGGAGCCCAGTTCGTCTTTCGGGGTCTCGATGCCCAGGTCCAGCATGCGGCGCTGGCCCACTCGCACGATGGACACTTCCGCGCCACGGGGACCACCCAGGAAATTGGCTACCAGCTCGATGGGATTCTGCGTAGCCGACAGGCCAATGCGTTGCGGAGGCTGGGATCTACCCGTGATCAGCTCGCCCGGGCTCAGGCGGTTCTCCCCGCATACCAGCGCGTCCAGCCGCTCCAGGGTGAGCGTCAAGTGCGCGCCGCGCTTGTCATCGGCAACAGCATGGATTTCGTCGACGATTACCGTCTCGACCGCGCGGAGATTTTGCCGGCTCTTCTCTGCTGTCAGCAGAATGTATAGCGACTCAGGTGTGGTTACGAGGATGTGCGGGGGCCTCTTGAGCATGGCCTGGCGCTCCGCAGGCAGCGTGTCGCCGGTGCGCACCGCGGTGCGAATCGGGGCGGACAAATATCCGCTGGCCAGCGCCAATTCCTGGATCTCGCGCAGCGGCGCCTCCAGGTTTTTCTGCACATCGTTGCTGAGCGCTTTCAGTGGTGAGACGTAGACCACGGCGGTCCTTGGTGCGAGGGAGCCTTCGATGGCCTGGCGGATCAGCTTGTCGATGCAGATGAGAAAGGCAGCCAGCGTTTTGCCTGAGCCGGTGGGAGCAGAAATCAGCGTCGGTTTGCCATCCAGGATTGGCGGCCATCCCAGTTCCTGGGGGGAAGTGGGAGTGCCAAACTTGCCGATAAACCACTCCTGCACGACCGGGTGAGCCCAGGCGAGCGCCTCGCATGTGTCCACTTCGAGCAGGCTCGGCTGAGAGGGAACCATCCCTTGATTCTAGGCCGGGTCTCTGCGGATCGGAGCAGACCGGCTGCGCCGTCATGCCAAGGCAAAGGCCGCCTTGCGGAGCACGCCAATCTCGTTTGGTTTCTTGGAGGGACAGCGGTTCCGGCCGGAACCGGCAAGGAAAGCACTAGTTACTACTCGGATGCGGGGCAGGGGGCTCAGTGCCTCGTCCTGCCCCTAAGACCTATAACAGGCCGTGCTTCTTGTTGGCGTGCCAATTGGACTCTTCCTTCTTGAGCGGGGGAGGAGCTGTGCTTCCCCAGAAGGTGTGGTTCCAACTGACGGCTTGCAGGCCGTCGTGGCTGGTTTGGAGAACCATCGCAGGATCCGCCGGCTTATCGCCCACAGGATCGAACTTGATCGTGACCTGGCCTCCGGAGTCGGTCCAATGGCCAAAGGTGGTGGTCGCGCCTTTCCCCTTGTCCTGGGTGACGGTTGCCGTACCGTCGGGGCCCAGGCTTACGCTGAACGCTGGTCCGGCGGGTTGGCTCGGATCGGTCGAGTCCGGAGCTTCCGAACTATAGGTGCCGGCATACTTCGACCCAAAGCCAAAGACCGGAGTGGAGAGCAGCGCTAACGTAACCATGGCAGCGCCGGCAAAGCGAAATGGAAAAACCCTGGTAATTCTCATAGCGTCCTCATCATTGCGCTACCCCGTGTTCAAGGCAAGATGCAGCGGAAAAACGAAAGTTGTATCCCGAACCCTTTGCGTTCATAGAATGGGCCTATGGATTTCTCCGCTGCTGAGCGCGCCCGCCGGGTCCGTCTCATTCTCTTCGATGTCGATGGGGTGCTTACAGACGGCAAGATCTGGACCATCCCCGCCCAAGGCGAGAAGAACTGGGAAGCAAAGGGATTCCATGCGCATGACGGCATCGGCATCTCGCTGGCGCGCCTGGGTGGCCTCGAAACCGGCATCATCACCAAGCGCGCCTCGGAAGCCGTTGCACTGCGGGCACGCGCTTTGCGCATGGAATACGTGTACATGGGCCAAGACTACAAAATACGTGCCGTACACGACATCATGCAACGCGCTTCATTAAACTTCGATCAGATCGCCTACGTGGGCGACGACATCATCGACCTGCCCGTCATGCGACTTTGCGGCCTGGCGATAGCCGTGGCCAACGCCCGCGACCAGGTCAAAGCCATCGCCCACTACATCACTCCTAATTCGGGCGGCCTGGGAGCGGGACGCGATGCAGTCGATTTCGTCCTGCAGGCCCATGGAATTCTCGATCAGTGCATCGAGGAATACCTCGATGAAGGCAATGCTGCCCCCATCGGGCAGTGAGCCCTGCCGGCTGGCGTATTCTAGTTCTTTGCTTTCAGTTCTTTGATTTCTGTTCTTTGATTTCTTTACTGGTTGGGAGCGTGGGCTGATGTGCGGTCGCAGGTTTTTTTCTTTTCTCGTATTTCTCTTTGTTTCCTCAATCTCCGTGCGACCACCGGCTATGGCCCAGACCCTGAAGAATCTGGAAGGCTCAGTCAATATTTTCGGCCAATTTTCCGGGAACACGAGCGGCAACGGCGTGACCGACAGCCCGACCAACTCGCTGGGGGTGCTGGCCAGTGTTCGGCAGTCGTTTCATCCGTGGCTAGGTTATGAGATTAACTACGGCTACACGCGGTTCTCGGAGCGCTACAACACCATCCCATACGGGGTGCAGAACAACGTGCATGAGGCCTCGGGCGCTTATCTGGTGCAGGCGCCCTCAATTCCGATCCTCGGCTTGCAGCCTTTCGGCGCTGTCGGCGTAGGTGGACTCATCTTTCTGCCCACCACCGTCGGCGGTCAAAGATATAACCAGCAATGGCGCGTGCCGTTTCTCTATGAAGTCGGCTTCAACTACCCTATCCTCACCTCGCACCTTGGCCTTCGCTTCCAATATCGCGGGTTACTGTACAAGACTCCCGATTTCGAGTCTTCGGAAATCACGACCAATTCCAGGCGGCAAACCTCCGAGCCCAGTGTGGGCGCCTATTTTCGCTTCTAGCAGGAGAACATCTTGAACAATCCGCGTCATCCAGTCCTGATTGCTGTGTTGTCCGCTATTGTGTTTGCCCAGCCGCTGCTGGGCAAAGCAGAAACCAGGAAGTGGGTCGGCACCTGGGCCTCCGCTCCCCTGCTGGACGCCCGGGGCAAAAATGCCGAGGAAGCTTTGACTGCCACTACCTTGCGCGAAGTGGTTCACGTGAGCATGGGCGGCGACATGGTCCGGGTCCGGTTCTCCAATGCATTTGGAAAAGAACCGTTGAAGATTGAGGCGGCCGCGATCGCCCAGACGCAGAAGGGATCGTCCATTGCTTCCGGCAGCAGCAAGCCTCTCACCTTCCATGGACAGCCGTCGGTCTCGATTCCCCCGGGCGCGCTGATGGTCAGCGATCCTGTTTCCTTCAAGCTTGCCGCGCTTTCCGATTTGACGGTCAGCTTCTATTTGCCCAATCCAACGGGCCCGATCACCGAGCACTCTTTTGCCGACGCCACCGGCTATCACGCGTCGGGGAACGTCGTTGCGAACGAGACCTTGGATTCGCCCACCAGCGTGACTGCCTGGGAATATCTCAACGGCGTGGATGTAGTCGCCTCTGAGCGTGCAGGAGCAGTCGTCACCCTGGGTGACTCCATCACCGACGGCGCTAAATCCACTCTCGACGAGAACCGACGCTGGCCGGATGAATTGGCCCGACGTCTGCAGGCCGATTCCAAGCTTCGCGATCTTTCGGTTTTGAATGAGGGCATCGGCGGCAACAAGATTCTGGTGGACGGCGCCGGTGTCAATGCGCTGGCACGTTTCGATCGCGATGTGCTGGCGCAAAGCGGAGCGAAGTATCTACTTATTCTCGAAGGTATCAATGACATCGGCGGTCTGCACAACAAGCCTGATTCCGTTACCGCGGCGGATCTTATCAACGGCCTGAACCAGATGATCATTCGGGCGCATGCCCATGGCATTGCTGTCATTGGCTGCACCTTAACTCCTTACGGTGGCGCCGGCTACTCGACCGACGCTGGAGAAGCGGTCCGTAAGGCTGTGAATGACTGGATTCGGACCGGCGGTGCTTTTGACGGGTTTGTCGACTTCGAGGCCGCGGTCAGGGATCCCCAGCATCCCGACACCTTCCTGCCCAGTGACGACCCGGGCGATCATCTCCATCCCAACGACGCCGGCTATAAAGCGATGGGCGACGCTATCGAACTCAAGCTGTTTACCATGAAGCCCAAGCAGCCCTGACGGTCCGTTTCCCTGGAGTACCTTCGTAACCTAGGTGTATCGATAAAACCCGGCATCTATAGCAGTGGGGGAAGGAAGGTCTATGAACGCCTACTGTGTGATTCTTTGCCGCCGCCAGGACGCCACCCATCAACCGCGCATCAAGCGTTTTTACGTCGAAGCGCCGACGGCCGATCGCGCGCTGCTCGCCGCCTCTGACCACCATCCGCATTTCCGTGTCATGGGTATCGAACACAGCGATTTGAATCCTCGGCTGTCACTGAATGGAAGCGAGTGGCAGGCCGCCTGAGATAACAAACCCTTTCGCGTTCTCGGATAAATTCAACGTTTCCGCCGTTCCTTCGGTACTGGGCCGCCTTTGATCCGGAACAGAGGAGCCAATATCCTTCGATTAGCGCTCAGCCATGTCCTGCTCGACCGATGCGGAGACGACCATTCCCGCTCCCACGCACTCGGCAATGAGGTGTGTCGCCAAGGCGGCCCGGGAAACGGCAAAGGTACAGACGACCGCAGCAACCACGCCGCCCGCAGCCGCACCAAGCAGGTAGCGAGTCCACGTACGGCGGGGGATGCCAAATTGTCCAAATAACCCGACGGCCAGCAACCCGCTCAACAGAACCTCCACAGTCACCATTTCCACTTCGCGCATCGGGAGTTCCTTTGGCAGCAGCCGCACCACCCGCTTGGGCAACCGGGGCCTCCTTGTCGCCAGGTCCACTTGCGCCATCAGTTTGCCGTCGACGTACAAGCGGGAGAAACGTCCGTCGTAAACGGCAGTGACCATGGTTATGCGGTTTGCTTCAAGCACAGGGCCCGTGTAGAGAGCCGGGTCGGTGCCGTTGCCGCCCGAGGAAGGCGTCCGCAATCGGAAGGTAAGCCCATTCACGTTTTGCGCCAAAGTGAAATTGCGTCCCCAGACATTGGTTGAATAGGTGACTATACGCGCCGGGCCGGCCTGCTGCACGTTGGGCGTTTGCATTGCGACGAGAACGGTAATTTGGTTTGACGCGGTCAGAGTGTCGTAGAACCTGCGCTGCTCTTGGGGAGAAAGCAACGGCTGGCCAAAACGCGTTTTCAGGTCTTGGGCTTCCAACGGGCCAAACACCGGCGTCTGTCCCGTGGCGCCGGGAAAGACTTTGCCCAGCCGGGCAAGCACTTCGATCTCCGCGGCAGGCATAGCGATGGGATAAACGGCTAACGCGGAGAGGGTTCCATTCCATAGATCCTCGCCATCCAACTCCTTGCCCACAGCTAATTGGTAGTTGGGATTCCAGTTGGAAAAATCATAGGGTGGCCGGTTGTGCAGGAGGGTCAACGTCCCCAGGATCGCGATGGGAATCGCGGCAACCGCCAACCATCGAGGAAGCGCAATCGACACCGGTTCCTTAATTCGCCGGGAAAACAAGACTCGGGCCACAGCCCAGCCAATCACGGCGCCCATCGTGTTGCAGGCAACATCAGCCAGAGAAGGCGTCCGGTCAATGTAGAAAAGCTGCAGGAATTCTGCAAAGCCGGCAAGGCAAAGGCCCCAGAGGAAGGCGCGGCGCAGAGAAGAAGCGGCCAGCGCGATGCCTAACGGCGCGTAAAGGATGAGATTGTTCAGCACATCGTAGAGGTGGAATTCATTGTCGACAAAGCGTAGCGAAGGATGACGAATGGCTACGGGAATCATCGTTGTTGCGGCAATCAAGGCGATTGCCGGACCGAGCAAGCGAATGCGTAGTCGCGGTGATGTAGATAGCTTCAAGGGATTGGAGGGAACTCTCCCCAGTGTAGCCTGCCTGGTTGGGCGCATGCCCGGAGTAGAATGCTGCTTTCCACTGGACTCAGGCCACCGCGAAATCGATAAACCCATGGCTGGGATCTGTGCGCACGAGCTTGACCTGCACCCTGTCTCCGACATCCAGCCCACGCTGGCCCTGCACCAGCATCCCGTCTACGTGGGGTGCGATGGTTCGCACGAATGTTCCCCGGTCCGTCACGCCGGTTACGATCGCACTGAACGTGTCGCCAACCCGTTTCGCGAGCGCCACGGCTGCGATCCGCTTCTGCATCTCTCGCACTACCTTGCGCTCGGCCGTGGCCTTTACATTGCAGTTCCCTGCAATCGCCGTCAGTTCCTCGTCGGTATACGGAGAAGGAGCACTCGTGATCATGGCCTTCAACAATCTCTGCGTCACCAGGTCCGCATACCTGCGGTTCGGAGCTGTGGAATGGGTATAGTCCTCGACCGCAAGTCCGAAGTGGCCCTGGGGAGGATCCCCAGGCCGCTCCAGTACATATTCTCCCGGCCCCATCAGCTTCACCACCGCCAGCGAAAGGTCGGGAAAGCGATCCGGATCCTGTTCCTTTTGCCGGCTGAGAAAATCATTGAGCGCTTTAGAGTCCGGCGCTGCCGGCAATTTTGCTCCCAGCTTTGCGGCCAGTTCCACGATCCGGTCCCAGCGTTTCGGAACTCGTACAATCCTGCGGATGGAAGCAATCCTCTGCTCGAGTAATGTGCGCGCCACCACACCGTTGGCCGCGATCATCAAGTCCTCGATCAACTCGGTCGCGGAGTTTTTGCCTTGCGTCTGCAGCTTGATACCGTCCTGCTCGATGACGGCCTGGCTTTCCAGTGTTTCGATATTGAGCGCGCCGCGTTCGTATCGTTCCGCGCGCAGCCGCTGTGCGATTTGATTCTGCAGGCTGAGCTGGGCCTGCAGTGCGCTCGACGCAGCTACCCTGGGGGGTGGCTGCGCGTTACTATCCAGCCAGGCTCCTACGCTGTTGTAGGCCAGTTGCGCATGGTTGCGCACCAGGGCCAGGTAGATGCGGCCGGATAGAATGCAGCTTCCGTTGCCGCGACCATCCGCCGCCATCACAAATTCCGTTACCAGGCACTCGCGATCCTGTTCCTCCAGCAAGGAAGTAAGCCCGGTCGAAAGCTCTTCGGGCAGCATGGGGAAATTCCTCACCCCGGCATAGAGGGTGACCGTCTCCTGTGCCGCGTACTGGTCGATCGCTGAGCCCTTGGCAACGTACGCGTCCACATCCGCGATGCCGATCAAGACTCGCAGTCTGCCATCGGGCAGTTTTTCAGCAAATTCAATCTGGTCCAGATCCCGGGATGTGTCGTTGTCGATCGAAGACCAAAGCAGATGCCTGAGGTCTTCCGCCACAGGACTCTTCGCGGGAGGATGTGCCTCGTATCCAGCCAACTCGTCGAGCACCCGGGGCGGAAAGTCAGGCGTGAATCCGTGCTCGACAAGTGTCTGCCTCGCCGCCCCCAAAAGATCAAATGGCTGGTGTGAGCTCATAAACCTCTACGCGATGGAAGGTGTTACCAGCTCAACGATTGACCCTGCTTTATCTGCAGCACGCGAATGCCTGACCCTGAAAGGTGGTCCTCCAGTTGGCGCGGCGTGCCGCTGAGCAGAGGAAAGGTTCCGTAATGCATGGGAATAATCTCTTTTACCTTGAGCAACCGCGCGGCATACGCGGCTTCCTCTGGCCCCATGGTGTAGTGGTCGCCAATGGGGAGGAAGGCGAGCTCGGGATGGTAAATGTCGGCATACAATCCCATCTCCGAGAAAACCGCCGTGTCTCCGGCAAAATAGGCGCGCCGCCCATCCTTGAGGGTGAGGACATAACCCGCGGCTTCTCCCCCGTAGATCGCTTTGCCGTTGTCGTTGATGGAGGAGCTGTGCAGCGCGTGGGTCATGGTCAGCTTGACGAAACCCAGATCCACCGTGCCGCCCTTGTTGAAGCCGATGGTTGCCTTCACCCCTTTGGAGGCAACCCAGCCGGCCACTTCCACCATGGCTACTACTTTGGCATTGAATTGATTGGCCAGCGGCACCACGCTCCCGATGTGATCGCCGTGCCCGTGAGAAACAGCAATCGCATCTGCCTTGCGAATTTCGTATCCCCTGGGATAGGCCGGGTTTCCTTCGATCCAGGGATCCAAAAGCAAGACCTCTCCAGAGTCGAATTGAAGTTCAAAAGAAGCGTGTCCGAGCCAGGTAATCCGTGTCATTCATTTTCTCCTACTGTAACTATCTCGGTACGCAATGAGCGCTACCGGTAAAAGCCTATGTGTGGGCTCCAAAGGGTTCAGATGCGTTCAGTGAACCTCGGCATCAAAGACTCCGGTCTCTACCGTGCCGCCGTGTTTCATCTGGATGAAAATGCGATAACGTCCGGGCGAGGGAAACCCGTAGGGAAATTCGACAATGGGTGGCAGAGACTGGGCAACTTTACTGGAAGGATTCGCCATGCTTCCATCCATGCCATCCGTGCCGTCCATATTCTCAGAACCGCCGTTGGCAAGCATCACAGCCTGCATCGAGGCGGAGCCTTCGGGGTGCGTGTGGGCAAACACGGTCCCGTCTGTTTTGACGAACGCCGCGTGTCCCGCCATGCCCAGGTAAGGACGTTCGTCGCGCGCCGGCTGGCCTTTGGCGTCGATCAGTCGAAAGCGAAATGCGTTGGCCTGATTGGCAGATAGATCCGATGGGCGATCCCAGATCATGGTGTAGCCATCAGGGAGCTTGTAGGCATTCCCCAGCTCGCCTTCTGACAAAGGCGGGGGCGCCGCGGATGCATCTTCCGCCGCCAAGGGCGCGGAGGACATATCGGCTGGAATCACAAGGTCCGCGGTCAGGGTTTCCGGGAAGCCGCTGGCATGGACGATATCCGCGTAGAGCCGGTAGGCGCCCGGAGGCATGGAGGGAAGAGTCATGGTTAAGCTGTTGTCGGGTGCCAGGGCGGGATGCAGATGGTAGACGGCGTCCATGCCCGGCTCGCGAATCGCGTAGAGGTGCATCACGTGCCCGTGGTCGGGCAGCAGATCATCGTTGGAGCGGGCGCGGAATCTATGTCTCGCATCCCTGTCATAGCGGCCTATTTTTAGAGTGAGCCTGTTCCCGGAAAGCTCCGGGGTAAGGCTGAGCGGACGATAGACATCCTCCGCATAGCCAACCGCTTCCGCGTTCCACCATTTGGCACCGGCGTAGACGAACAGCAGCGCAATGGCAAGCGTGGCGGCGCTGGCCATCCACGCTCGCCGGCGCCTGGCCTGGTTGGGCGCGACGCCTGGTTCGAGGCGAGCCTGGCCGACCGCGGCAAAAACGATTCCTGTAATTCCCGCCACCAGCAGAATGCCCAGAATCGCCAACAGGATTCCCAGAGAGCGCTGCATGGGAAGGATGGAAAGCGGTATGGCAGGAACCGGAACGCCCGCAGTTGCTGTACCCGCCGCGCCTTCCAGGTCGAAGTGCACTTGCCAGGAACCGGACGCCATTAGCCATAAGGACCCGGTAAAAAAGTTGGGGTCGGCGGACGAGGCTTTCATCGTGTCCGGGGTTGGCGGATGCTTGGCGGCTTCGCCAGTCAATGGCGTCGGGGTGATATGTATGGAGCGCACAGCCGCGCCGGTGCTTCGCACTTCAATCCCCGCCACGCCGGGAATGACTTTCGGTGTGCGGATGACGACGAAGAGCTTGTACCCCCCGACGTTCACTTCCTGGTAGACATCTTTGCTGCCGATATGGGCGTGAGCCGGGAGAGCGAAGGTGAGAACGGCAAAAAAGGCAAGCAGCCGGTTCACTAACTGGGAAAAAGCAGGCTTACAAGCCGGTTGACTTCCGATCATCGCCGCACGCCGCGCATCCACCGTCCGAACAGAAGTCCCAGCCAGGTGGAAATCGTCGCGTAGACCGCGGCCCACAAAAGTCCGGTGTACAAGGCAAGCCCACTGTCCGGTTCAAACCACTTCCGCAGGCGGTCGAAGTTATCGGGCCGCTGGTTGTAGTCGAAGTAATTTGTGCCAAAAAACCAGTTCTTGCTGGCGTCGGAAAGCAGGAATTTGGCGAAGTTCCATTCCACGGCCGTCAGCACCGCGATAAACACGACGCCCGAAGCGAGAGCAATCTGCCACAGCTTCCAGTTCTTCATCCGCTGCCATAGCAAATCCAGCACGATGGCCGGAAGCAGGATGAGGATGGGGAATTTGGGCGGAACAAAGTGCGTGACCACGTAGTAGACCGGGCCCAGCTTGGGCTCCGCGGGAAAAAGGGGAAGGATCAGAATCAGCCCGATGACGAACAGCGTATAGACGGTCGCCATAAAGGTTGACGCCCAACGGGACCGTGTTGCCTGGGAAAACATCGCAAAGAAAAATGGCACGCCGATACCCATCGCGATGTAAGCGGCTGCCTGGTGGAGCTTCACGTCCCAGGTGTATTCCTGTACAAAAAACATCTGTCCTTCGATGGCCAGGCCGCCCACATAAAGGAGCATTATCTGCAGGCGCCGGAAGGTGACCTGGTCATTTTCCGCGGCTCGATTCATCGCCGCCAGAATCAAAAACATGACCCCGGTGGCGATTCCGCGCAGGCCCAGGATCAACAGGGCGTGGGGCGGACTGACAATTTTGACGTCCAATCCGTATGCGTTATGCCACCAGTTGTCGAAGGGAGCCGATGTGAGCACGGCTACGCATCCCCATCCGGTGAGAAAGATACCCAGGGGAGCGCGCAGCCCAAAAACACTCACCGAAGCGGCCTTCATCTCGGTGTCCTGGCCAAATGTGCATTGCGCGACCAGCCAGGCGCAGATGAGTCCTGCCAACACACCGCAGGCGTAGATGGCCATATGGGCAGGGGTCCAAAAGGTATCCCGTCCGATCGACCGGTGCCAGGAAACATCCCAGGCCCCGCCGATCGAGGACGAAGTGATGGCGACGACGCCGACCCATATGTACCAGGGAATCGTGCTGGTCGAGCGGGTCGCGACTACGGCCGGGTAATTGGCGGTTGTGGACATGCTTTCCCCCAGGCAGGTGCTGAGGCAATGATAAATGGTAGGCCTGCGTCGGGAGGGCGAGCCGGCAAACCCATCACGAAGGATCGGGTGGGAATTCAAGCAAATTCTGGGCGGCAAGGGGAAAGCTGTTTTTCCATGAAGCGAACTGCAGGTCTCTCCACTTCGCTACGCTTCGGTCGAGATGACAAATCTGTTGGCAGTGGAAAG
>JBARKD010000445.1:0-1949 GCA_049800615.1 Acidobacteriaceae bacterium
CGAAGGCTATGCGGAGATAGTCCCGCATTACCTGCAGCTCCTGGTGATCGCGGCCGTTCAGCCAGGGAAGTTTGGTATAACGTGGGAAAAAGTCCACCCAGCCTTCTAGCGAATCCGGCGTCTGGACGCCAAGGTCCGCAATCTTATCCATGATGGGAGCGCCCGGATACGGGGTGAAGATATTGGTCCAGAATTCGGCGCCAGGTAAACGCCGGCATACGTCCATCACAAAATTGATGGTCTCTCTTCGCTCTTTTGCTCCTTCACCCGGAAAGGCGAAGATGATGTTGAAGGATGGGCGAATCCCCGCTTCCAGGCAGCGCGCCGCGCTTTCATAGATGGTCGGGAAGTCCTGAAAGTCTTTGTTCATGGCCTTCCAGACTTTGCGAGACCCCGATTCGGCGCCCTGGCATATCTGGTGGAGTCCGCTGCGGTGCAGCAGCTTCAGGTCTTCGAGAGAAAGGCGGGCGGTGAGGTTCGTGGTTGCCTGTATGCTCCACTTAAAGGCGGCGCCGGCCCGCACCAGCCCTTCGGAGATGGCCCGTGCGCGGTCAAGGTCGACGAGGAAGTTGTCGTCAACGATCCACAGCATCTCTAAGCCATATCTGCGGCTCAGATCGACCGTTTCTTCCACAAATTGCTCGGCCGGCAAGGCGTTCCACTTGCGCCCGTAGACGCCCGCGTTGGTGCAGTAGGCACAATTGAACGGGCAGGCGAGGCTGGAGGTATACATTGCCCAGCGCCGGCCGCATAAACGCTCATAGGCGTCAAAATCCGCCAGGTGGTAGGCTTTTGGAGGCATATCTACCAGCGGCTTCAATGGGCGTTCGGGAGTGAAGACCAGCTTGTTGTCGCGCTTGAAACCGATACCCGCGACAAAGTCAGGCGCTGAGCCCTTCTCAATATGGTTGACGAGCTCGAGCAGAGAATCTTCGCCCTGCCCGCGAACGACATAGTCGATATACGGGGCTTGCAGCGTTTGTGTGGGCAGCAGTGAGGGGTGCCATCCGCCCAGGATGATGGGGAATTCCGGATTCCACTCCTTAATAGCGCGAGCAATTTCGACTGTCTCCCGGATCATGGGTCCGGTCACAAGAGAGATACCAAGGCAGAGTGCATCGCGTACTTCTTCGAGGACGCGCTTTTTGTAGTTTGGGGTGATGGTGGAATCAATGAGGCAGATTTGATATCCGGCGCGCAGCAGAGGTGTTGCAACTGCCAGAATACCCAACGGGGCCGTCGCATCAGAACTCGCGAAGGATGGGAAAAAGAAGACGATTTTGCGTGACTTGGGCAACGGGTTCTCCCTGCTTAAAGAGAACGATAGACCCATTGCCTGGGGGGAGTTGTCACGCGGATGTCACTGATTTGTCACGTGCTAGCTGCGGCATATTTAGCAATTTCGTTTCGATCCTTGAATCATCCTCGGCCTAGCGGCGCCCCATTCGGTAGTCCAGATAGCCTGGTCCGTCATTGCCTGGTTTCTGTGCTGGTTGTTCATGACGATCATGACTGAACTTCGACTCGTCCACTATTTGCGAGCAATCTCTCAAGACGCAGTCGAGTACATCAAGAGCTGCGGTTCCCGGTTGGGCGCTGTCTCGTGGCCTGCGAAGAGCGGAGCGCAGACTCTCTGTGAGCATCGTGACGGCGGCACTGAGGCCTTTTTCGAACTGAGTCATGCTCGACTGAAGGCGTTCGATATAGTCGTAGCGGATGCGGCCTGCATTCAGATCCAGGAATTGCCAAATTCGCAGCTGCATTTTGCCGAGAATAATCGGGCGCAAGAGGAAGCGAGGCAGTGCCAGAAAGAACCAATCGAGCGAATGAAAGACACGCTCAACCCTGTAATAGAGATGGCTTTCCACGCGAAGCGGACAGTTAATCATCACCGGCTCTACCGGTATCTCAAAAAGGACTCCGGCAGCTTGTTGAAGACGGTCCAGGAT
>JBARKD010000446.1:0-11845 GCA_049800615.1 Acidobacteriaceae bacterium
CTCAAACGCTTCTCGACACTCTTTCGGATTCGGAACTGGAACACGTCGTGCTGCACGAACTAGCCCACGTACGGCGCTGGGATGATTGGACCAACTTCGCACAGAAATTGATTGAAGCAATACTACCAATCCAGCCGGCAATGTACTGGATCGAACACCGGATGTCGATCGAGCGTGAGATGGCATGCGATGACTGGGTTGTCGCAACAACGGGGACGGCGAAGCCGTATGCGGCCTCACTCACAAAAGTGGCAGAACTTTCGCAATGGGGGCACGCGGGCGTGCTGGCAGTAGGCGCGACAGGAAACCGTTCGCAACTTTTCAGCCGCGTCCATCACATGCTGGACAGAACTCGGAACGCGGCTCCGAAGCTTGCCCTCGGCCCGCTGGGGGTGGCGATTGTCGCAGTAGGGATATTGATCTACGTGGGCGCGCAGGCGCCGCAAATGATCGCCTTCGCGCAGAATCCGACGTACGAAAATAGCCAGCGTGAGCTGATCCCACCAAGTCCGCCGCACTCACTGCAAGCACCTCGAGCACCAATTGCAGCACCAGTGCCTGGTGCACCATTGGCCTCACCAGCACGGCCGACGCCAGTCGCGGCGCTGACGCCAATCGCACCGTTGACACCGATCGCGGCGGTTGCTCCGGCGGAACCGGCGCCGTCGCCAACATCACCGCTGGCACCACCCTCCCCCCTGGCGCCACTAGCTGCTATGCCGCCGCTGGCACCGATGGCGCCCGTGGGTGCGCCGCAGAGCGGCGAGACTCACATGCAGATGACGACCCGCAACGGATGGACGTCACTCAGCGTGAAGGTTGACGGCACCATCGAATTCACCGATGACGACCGTGACGTCAAGTCACTTTCTCCTGGCGGCCATTTTCGGGTGGAGGAAGGGACATGGCTCTCCGGGCGCGTGTATGACGTGAAGGCAGATTCGGCAGGGAACCTCACGAAAACCTACTCGGTGGGTGGGTCCGCGAAACCGCTGGACTCTGAGGGGCGGGCATGGCTGGGGCACTTGCTGCCGCAGATGATTCGAGATAGTGCGATTGGAGCGGGACCCCGTGTCACGCGAATACTCCGGCAGGGCGGTCCGCAGGCCGTAATTACGGAGATTGGATTGATTCACAGCGATGGATCGAAGCGCATTTATCTGGACCAGCTTTTTTCGCAAGCGACGTTAAACGCGGAGCAGATGAAAGACGCCGCAAGACTGATCCGAGGGATCTCGTCGGATGGCGACAAGGCGCAGGTGCTCGTTACCGTGGACGGAAATTATTTCACTGGCGAACTGCGTCCGTATCTTTTCGAGGCAGCCAGGAGCATTAGTTCGGACGGCGACAAACGTAGGGTGCTTTCCGACATCCTTAAGAAGGACGCGGGAAGCAGCGACACACTTCTTAGCGTGGCGAGAGCAGCAAAGCATATTTCGTCCGACGGAGACAAGGCCGAAGTGCTGATCGAGATGGCAGACTCCTATCGT
Organism: Acidobacteriaceae bacterium; assembly: GCA_049800615.1. GTDB lineage: Bacteria > Acidobacteriota > Terriglobia > Terriglobales > Acidobacteriaceae > PALSA-350. The sequence goes on from JBARKD010000446.1 coordinate 1,491, forward strand.
GCAAGCGACGGCCTTGATATTGCTTATTTCGAAGCGGTGAAGTCGATTTCGTCGGATGGGGACCACGCGCGCGTTCTCTCGACAATACTGGCGGCGCATGGCGACGATCGCGACACACTAGGTTGGGCGCTACGGTCGGCGGAAAAGATTTCCTCGGACGGTGACAAAGCCCGTGTGCTCAAAGAGGCGGTTTCCCAATATAGCGATGATGAGCTCATCCGCAAGGCGTTCTTCGACGCGGCGAATTCAATTTCGAGCGATGGCGATCACCAGCAGGTGCTTATGGCACTCGTTCACCGGCAAGGAATCGGTGCAACTACGCTCGGCGGAATTGCGAAGTCAGCGCAGCGGATTTCGTCCGACGGAGATAAAGCTCGCGTCCTTGTGGAGCTCGCGGGGGCGAATGTTGAGCCGGTCCGCGACGACTTTTTTGCCGCTGCAGACAGCATCCATTCAGATGGCGATCACAGCCACGTTCTGATGGCTTTGCTCGACAAGCCTGGGACCTCGACCGCGATGGCGATCGGAGCGATTCAGTCCGCAACTCGCATTTCTTCAGATGGGGATATGGGCCGGGTGTTACTGGATGCCGCTGACCGGTATTCCAAGGATCCGGCCGTAGACGCAGCGCTGCGCAAGGCTGTCGAAACCTTGCACTCGGATGGCGTATATCGATCCGTCATGTCCGAGATGACGCGGCACGGTGGAAGTAGTTAACTAAGTCAATTCCTCTTGCCCAAGACTCATCACTGCTTAGGTGGAAACACGCTGAGAAGATGGTTCTGGCCCGGACCGAGCAGCTATGCGCTCAACTCTGTTGGGACTATCAACGACGAACGGCTGCCACTCTGCGATTAGATTAGTCGGCCGAAGCCGCTGCATTTGTCCGGTATCGGGCACTAGTTGTCGAATACGAACAGTGTGGAATCTCTCTTGGATCCGCGTGACCGGCGAAGGTCCATTGCTTCAATGGCTTCGCAGAACAGCCATTGGAATGGGACGTGCAAGTGGGATGTAATCCGTTCGGGGAGAGGACCGTATGCGGGCATATCCTAGAACTTGTCTCATACATGGGTCTGCGGCTTCTGGTTGGATCCTGAGCCCCGCTTCGAGGGCGGGTCTCATGCGCGGCCTCTCCGAAAGTTGTCTATTATGAGACCAGTTCTTGGCTATTTTCGGTTTGGCTTCCGCCAACTGCGCAAGAGTCCCACCTTCACCGTCACCGCTGTCATCGCGCTTGCCTTAGGGATCGGCTCCACGACCGCCATTTTTAGCCTGGTAGACGCGGTATTATTGAAGCCTTTGCCGTTCCCCCATCCGGACCGCCTGGTGTGGATCACGCAGGAGGATCACTCGACGGGCGCGGTGGTACCGGAAATTCTCAGCTACCCCGATTACTTCGATTGGCGAGCGGAGAATCACACGATGTCGGGGCTGGCCTCGTGGAAAGGCACCACCCTGACACTCACAGGCAGCGGTCAATCCCAGGAACTGAACTCCGAGACCGTTTCCTCGAACTTCTTCCGCATGCTCGGCGCTACTCCTATACTTGGACGCGACTTTCGTCAGGAGGAGGAACTCGCCGGCAATCGTGCGGTGATGCTCAGCTACCCGCTATGGCAATCACGCTTCGGCGCAGATCCTCAAGTCGCAGGTCGTTCCATGGTTCTCAACGGCCAGCCGTATACAGTCGCGGGGGTCATGCCAAAGCATTTCGAATTCCCCATCCGTTCGACACCAACAGACGTCTGGACTTCCATAGCCCCGCTAGCTGAAGGAGATCACCCGGAGACCAAGAACCGAGGCAACGATTCTCTCAGCGTGATCGGGCGGCTCAAGCCGGGCGTGACTGTGGAACAGGCCAGGGCTGACCTGAGTGTTATCGCACGGAACCTGGCCTCCCGCTATTCGGACACGAATAAGTGGTATACGACAGCCGCGGTCACGCCGGAGTTCCGAGAGCTGGTAGGAGATACACGTTTCGCTCTGGAAATCCTGCTCAGCGCGGTGGCGCTGGTGCTGCTGATTGCCTGCGTCAATGTCGCGGGTTTGCTACTAGCCCGCGGCGCCGGACGCAGTGCCGAAATTGCGCTGCGCGGAGCGCTGGGCGCCAGCCGCGCCGAGATTGTACGGCAGCTACTCGCCGAGTCGGTGCTGCTTGCCTTGATCGGCGGGGGCGCCGGCGTAGCTGTGGCAAAAGTGATCCTTACCGCTGTTGTCGCTCTCCTGCCGACCGCTGTGCCGAGGCTGAACGAAGTATCCCTCAACCTCCCGGTGTTGATTTTCGCGGTTGGAATTTCCGTCATTACCGGACTCCTGTTCGGCGTCTTGCCCGCCTTGCGTATGTCACGGCTCAGGCCCGCCGCTGCTCTTCGCGAGGGGATGCGCAACGTCGTTGGTGGGCATGCGCGGCACGCCCTGCAGAACTGGCTGATCATCAGCGAGACGTCGTTGAGTCTGGTGTTGCTGATCGGGTCGGGGCTGCTTCTGCGGACCTTCTCCGCTGTGATTCATGCAGAGCCAGGTTTCGACCCGCATGGAGTGCTCACTGCTCGCTTCAGCATGCCCGATTCTTCTTACAGCCATGAGCAAAAGATCCAGTTCGTCGAGCAGTTGCTGAGCCGGCTGGCTGCTGTTCCCGGAGTTCAGTCGGCCTCGGCCGGCTGGCCCCTGCCCATGTCTGCGAGCTTTGCGACGACATCCTTTACCGTGCAAGGTCACCCGGTGGCGCAAGCCGATCATCCCAGCGAGGCTATCGGCGTGACGCTACCAGGATACTTCTCAACGCTGCGCATTCCGCTCCTGGCAGGACGGGACTTCACGTCGCTGGACACAGCCAAGAGCGTTCCCGTTGCCATGGTCAGTCAGGCGTTCGCGAAGAAGTATTTTCCTGGCGTGAATCCTCTTGGCCTTCACCTGCGGTCAGATGAAGACGGGGCCTCACGAGAGATCGTGGGTGTTGTTGGCGATGTGAAGCAACAGGGCCTGACCGTGAATCCGATCCCGCAGTACTTCCTTCCCTGGACACAGGCGGTGATGACAAATCCATATATCTGTCTTCGCACGAGCACCAACCCCAGCGCATTCGACAATACGGTTCGCGCGGTGGTCACCAGCATGGACGCTGACATACCGCTCTATCGCGTTCATCCGCTGGACGACTATGTCCTGCAGTCCGCGGCACAATCACGCTTCCAGGCATTGTTGGTGAGCGGGTTTGCAGCGATGGCGTTGTTGCTCGCAGGAGTGGGCCTGTATGGGGTGCTCTCCTACATCGTGCAGCAGCGCGGGGCCGAATTGGCGCTCCGACTTGCAGTTGGTGCGCAACGCAGCGATATTCTGCGGCTCATCGTACTGCGCGGCATGACCCTGGCTCTCGCGGGCGAGGCGGCAGGACTGGTGGTTGCAGTTTGCGCAACACGCTTCCTGGAGACGCTCCTCTACGGCGTGAAGCCACTCGATGTAGTGACCTTCATCAGCACGTCACTTCTGCTGTTGATCGTGGCACTGTTGGCCAGTGCCGCGCCCGCGTACACAGCCGCTCAGACCGACCCGATCACAAAGTTGCGTGGAGAATAGAGATCGACGGCGGCGGCCCCTGCGTGCTGTTCAAGAGCAGCCAGTATGCCTTAAATTCCGAACGACCAGTACCTCAGCTATTTTTCGTTCCATTAAGGGAGACAAAACTGCAGATCCCTCGGCTTCGCTCGGGATGACAAAGGGGAGGCTTGTGGCTTGGGTTGGGTTTGGCTGCCATAAGGTCAAAAATGCAGATCCCTTCGCTTCGGGATGACAAATTTGTGGAACGAATTAACAACACACCACACTAGTCTCCCATCCCATTGATTCATGCAATAAATCAAAATGGCTTCTGAACGTTTGGTGGAATAACGGGAAAATCCAGAGGCGCTCCGCTCAAGGATGACGCCTTTGTGGAGGGGTGAAGAATGGTGCCCTCAGCGGCTAAACAGGCTGCGGAAAAAATCGGGTCAAGCAAGAGAGACGTGAAGCAGGGGCTAAAGCCCGACGTATTCTGAATCATTTACGGCCCGACTGAAGTCGGGCCCTGATACAAAACCGCGTTTTTTCCGCAGCCTGTAAAGCCGGATGGTCTTCTCTTCGATTCAACGGCGGGGCTGAAGCCCCGCCCCTTCATGACAAATCTGTGGGCGGGCGAAGGGTAGAACCTGCCCTTCATTTCACCGCGGCAGGATATAAATCCGTCAAGGGCTTGTTCTGTTCCTCCAGCCGTTCGGGCTGGGGCAGGGGCTTGCGGGGGATCATCCTGTCGCGCATCGCGGCGTTGTAGACAAAAATGGCTTCTACGACCGCGGTCTGCTTCAGGTCCGCGGGCTGCAGATGCTCGACGGTATCCATGTTGGAGTGATGGGTCCGCGTTTCGTAGTCCAGCGGGTCCTGGATGAACTGGAAACCCGGAATTCCGACAGCATCAAACGATAGATGGTCAGTTCCGCCCGTATCCTGGTTGCTGATCGTCGTAACACCCAGATCGTTGAGCGGCGCCATCCACTGCTCGAAGATGTGGTCCACGGCGACATTTCCCTGGGTGAAGATTCCGCGAATCCTGCCACTTCCATTGTCAACATTGAAATACGCAGAAAGGAGTTTCTGTTCCGGCTTCAAAGTAAGAGGACCGGACGGCTTTCTCATAAATTCCATCATTTCCATTTGGTCGGGAGCCGTGGAGCGCGGAAAGCTTCCGAAATGCTGCTCAACGTAGCGCATGCTGCCAAAAAGCCCCTGCTCTTCGCCCGACCATAGAGCGATGCGTATGGTCCGCCGCGGTTTGACTCCGATCGCGTTCAGAATGCGCATTACTTCCATGGCGACCACCGAGCCCGCCCCGTTATCGGTGGCTCCAGTACCCGAGATCCAGCTATCCAGGTGCCCGCCCACCATCACTACCTCGTCCTTCAGCGCGGGATCTGTTCCCGGAATCTCCGCCACGGTGTCAAAGCCGTGTTCATGATCGCCGGTAAATTTGGTCTCCACGTTCATTTCGATGGTCACGGGAACATGGTTTTCGAGCAGCCGAAAAACCCGTCCGTAGTTTTCTACCTGCGTGACCACGCTGGGATAGGGAAGAGCATCCTCGCGCCGGTAAACCGTGCCGGAGGCGTCATCGAAAATGATCCCTGTGCCTCCTCCGTCTCCACCATCGCGGCTGGGAGTAATGACGCCGGCGATTTTCTCCTGGGCGAGGAACGGAACGATCATCTTGTTCAGCTTCCTACGTTCGAGAAAGCGTTCGACGCGCGCCTGATATTCCTTGTCTCCCCCGATTGGCAAAGATCCGATGTCGTTGAGCTCCTTGTCGGTGTAGCGCACAAAGAAGGGCTTTACGGGTGGGGGGACATCGCGCATGGGCCCGAGCAGGACAATCTTGCCTGCGAGCTTGCCCTTGTATTGAGCCATGTCCTTCTCGTTCTGAATGACGACCGAGACGGCCTGGGCAGTAACCGGGCCCTTGGTCGAGGGCGACCACGGGGTGGCCTGGGCCAAAAATACAGACGTATCCGGCTCTGTCATACGGACCCAGCTGTTGAGCTGTTGCCAGCCCATGCCGAACTCACCCCAATCCTCCAGGTGTGCATTGGCGCAGCCCATCCTGGTCAACTGGTCGCGGGTCCATGCATTGGCCCTCGCCATGTTGGGGGAACCGGTCAGTCTTGGCCCGATCCCATCCATGAGGCCACCGGCAAAATCCATCACATGAGAATGCTGCAGCCCCTGGTCCCGGATCGCGTTGTACGCGTTCAGGTCCAGAGTTTCCGTCGCGGGTTGTTGCATTTCCGCATCGCTCCAGCCAGCTTCCGCCTTCTTGTCGACGGCTCGCATGCCCATCGGGGCCAGCAGGACTGCCGCGGTAAAGACCACACTCAGCCTTTGGTTCATCAACATCGCCTCCCAGGACTGCATCAAAGTAAGAATCACTGCTTCCCTCGATGGAACTCGCTAACGGGGATGCAGATACCGTTTGTGACCCAATGGGAAAGTTATAAGGTACAGAACGAAAACGCTATCATGAAAGCCGGAGGTTATGGTGATGCGTGGAAAGAAACAGGGAACGCGGGCTACCTTCTCGGCGGGCGTGAGCCGGCGCTCCTTCCTCTCCTCTCTGGGCGCGGCCGGAGTGGCCGCAACCGCGGGTTCGGTAGCGGTGGCCAGCCCTTCGCCGCCAGTGCTACCCGCGGATCATGCCGCGGCGGAAGCTCAGGAAGGCTGTATCCCGGTCGGTTTGCGCATCAACGGGCAGCAGTTTGACCTGCAAGTCGATCCGCGCACGACGCTTCTCGACTGCTTGCGCGAGACGGTCAGCCTGAGCGGAACGAAAAAAGGTTGTGACCACGGCCAGTGCGGAGCCTGTACGGTCCATGTCAACGGGCGACGCATCAATTCATGCCTGACGCTGGCCGCCATGCATGAAGGCGACGAGATTACCACCATTGAAGGCCTTGGCCGGCCCGGCGACCTGCACCCCATGCAGGCTGCCTTCATCGAGCACGACGGCTATCAGTGCGGGTACTGTACTTCGGGCCAAATCATGTCCGCGGTGGCGCTGCTGAAAGAAAAGTGCGGCCCTTCCGACGCGGACGTGAAGGAACTCATGAGCGGAAATATTTGCCGCTGCGGAGCCTATTCCAATATCGTGGCCGCCATTCAGGACGTTCGCAACCGCGCATAGGAGTTGCACGATGGAGATGTTCACCTACAGCAGGGCTGCCGGGGTGCAGCAAGCGATTGAAGCCCAGTCGCAAGCGGACGCCCGCTTCATTGCCGGCGGTACAACCTTGCTCGATTTGATGAAACTGGACGTCGAGCGCCCCACCCGGCTCATTGACATCAACCGCCTGCCCCTTGGCCAGGTGGAAAAGCTACCCGATGGCGGGCTGAAAATTGGCGCGCTGGTTCGCAACTCCGATCTGGCGCATCATCCTGAGGTTGCGAGCGGCTACTCCGTGCTTTCTCAGGCGCTGCTCGCGGGCGCCTCCGCACAGTTGCGCAACATGGCCACCACCGGCGGCAACCTTCTCCAGCGCACCCGCTGTATGTATTTCCGCAACCAGGCAATGGCTTGCAACAAGCGCACGCCGGGCTCCGGCTGTTCGGCCATCGAGGGGGAAAATCGCACGCTGGCGATTCTCGGCACGAGCAAAGATTGCATCGCGACGAACCCTTCCGACATGAATGTCGCCCTCACCGCGCTCGAAGCAGTCATTCATATTCAGGGAGTGAAAGGGAACCGCCAGGTGCCCATCGGCGACTTTTTCCTGCTTCCCGGCAGCACGCCTCAGCGGGAAACGGTGTTGGAGCCAGGGGATCTGATTACTTACGTGACTCTTCCGGCTGCGCGTGCCGGCAGCAAGCAGGTGTATCTGAAGCTGCGCGATCGTGCTTCCTACGAGTTTGCCCTTTCGTCGGCGGCGGTCGTGGCCGTGGTCCGTGGCGGGAGGGTGGAATTTGCCCGAGTCGCTTTGGGAGGCGTGGGCACGAAACCATGGCGATCGTTCGAGGCAGAGAAGGTTTTGCACGGCAAGGCGCCCGACGAGAAGCTATTTCGCCAGGCGGCGGAAGCGGCTGTGCACGGCGCGCAAGCACAGAGCCAGAACGCTTTCAAAATTCCGCTGGCCCATCGTTGCATCACCCACGCACTCACTCTCGCAACCGCCTGACAGGAGACCGGACCATGGCAACGATATTGAACCGTCCCCCTAGAACCGATGCCGGCCTGCCGCGCGTTGACGGGCCGCTAAAAGTGAGCGGCACTGCCATGTACACGTCGGACCACAATCTGCCCGGCATGCTTTATGCGGTCCCGGTCTGCGCCACCATTGCGCGCGGCACGGTAACCTCGATCGACTGCAGCCGCGCGCAAGCCATGCCCGGAGTGAAAGCCATCTACACTCGCCAGAACCTGGGCAGGCTCTTTCGCTGCGGTCCGGCCACGGACGACGGGGGCAATATCGACGAACGCCGGCCTCCCTTTGAAGACGACACGATCCGCTACTACGGACAATACGTGGCCGCTGTTGTGGCAAATACGTTCGAACAGGCGGCGGCCGCCGCCAACGCCGTTAAAGTTACCTATAGCGGCGAGAAGCCCGACGTGCGCACACACCTTGAGACGGAGGAGAAGCCCAAGGCCGATAGCCAGCGCGGCGATCCCGAGCCGGCATTTCAGTCAGCTGCCGTCAAGGTCGATGAGACGTATGTAACCCCGACGGAGACACATAATCCCATTGAGTTGCATGCAACGGTCGCCGATTGGGACGGGCAAAATTTCACGCTTTATGAGACTTCGCAGGCGGTCATGAATCATCGCGATGTGATGGCGCAAATGTTGGGCGTGCCGCAGGAGAACGTGCGGGTTATTTCCCGTTTTCTAGGGTCGGGTTTCGGGGGCAAGCTCTGGCCCTGGACACACTGCATGATCGCCGCCTCAGCTGCGCGAAATCTCAATCGGCCGGTCAAACTGGTGGTGACCCGGGACATGATGTTTCAGAGCGTGGGCCATCGTCCACGTACGCAACAGCGGGTCCGCCTGGGCTCGACTTCCGAAGGCAAGCTGATTTCGTTGATGCACGACTCCCTCAACCACACCTCCATCCTTGACGATTATTCGGAAGGTTGCAGTGAGGCTACCCCGTACAGTTACAGCACTCCGAATCTTCGCGCCACTTCGGGACTGGTGCGGCGCAATGTCGGCACGCCCACATCGATGCGCGGCCCGGGAGCGGTACCCGGCCTTTTCGCCCTCGAGTCAGCCATGGATGAACTGGCAATCAAGCTCAATATGGATCCTGTCCAGCTTCGCCTTCTCAATGAACCGCAGAAGGATGAGGGCCTCAATCTGCCTTTCTCTTCGCGCCACATGATCGAGTGTTTGCACGTAGGCGCAGAAAAATTTGGCTGGTCGCAGCGAACGGCCCAGGTGGGGTCGATGAAGAAGGACGGATTGATTTTGGGCTGGGGTGTCGCGGGATGCTCCTGGATTGCCGAGCGAGCGGCCGCGGAAGCCAGCGTGGAACTTCACGACGATGGCACTGCGCGCGTCTCCTCTGGCACGCAGGACATCGGCACCGGGACGTACACGGTTCTCTCGCAGATTGTTTCCGGCAAAACCGGCATTCCGCACCGCCAGATCGAGGTTGTTCTGGGCGACACGGATCTTCCGCCTGGGCCCATGTCCGGCGGTTCGTGGGCAACTGCTTCGTTGGTCCCCGCCGTGCTCGATGCGATTGAGAAAGCTCAGCAGGCTCTTTTCACCATAGCCGGGCAAAGCAAGGAGCCCCGGCTCGCAGGACAGAAACCCGATGCAATGGAATTCAGCGGAGGATGGGTACACCTTAAGGGCAAGTCTCCTGAGACTGGAGTGCCTTTTGAGCAGATCCTTAGTTCAAACCAAATCCGCGCCGCCTATGGCAGAGGGAAATCGGAGGGCACTTTCGGGGATGCCCACCGCAAACACTCCACTCATTCCTTTGGGGCGCAATTCGCAGAGGTGACGTGGCAGCCGGAGACGGCTCGCTTGCGGGTCTCACGCGTTGTGACGGTCATTGATGCCGGCCACATTATGAACCCCAAGCCTGCGAGAAATCAGATTGAGGGCGCGGTCGTCATGGGGGTGGGGATGGCGCTCTTCGAAGAGACGGTTTACGACCCGCGGTTTGGAGCGCCCATCAACAACAACCTTGCCGACTACATCGTGGCGACTCACGCGGACGCGCCGCACATCGACGTCACTTTTCTTGACTATCCGGACAAGGTGATCAATCCACTGGGCGTCCGTGGTGTGGGGGAGATTGGGTTGGCAGGCATTGCTCCAGCCATCACGTCTGCCGTTTACCATGCGAGCGGTGTACGCGTGCGCGAATTGCCGGTCCGCATTGAAGACCTGATCGGACCTTCCCTGCGCTCTTAACCGGCTGACGCCTGTACCCCTTCATGCCAAAAAGTCACAGGCTCTCGGGATGACAATTCTGTGGCTCATTTAGGAAAACTGCAGATTCCTCGGCTTCCTCCGGATTTCCTGTCAGGCTTAGTGACGTCGTTAAGCCTCGTGCGGCTCTCCTTAGAGAGAGCCGCATACGTGCCCGTTGGTTGGTGCAGCGTGTAGGAAATCCGGAGTTCGCTCGGAATGACAAAGGGGAGGCTTGTGGCTTGGGTTGGGTTTGGCTGCCATAAGGGCAAACTGCAGATCTCTCCACTTCGCTACCCCGGATTTCCCGTTGAGGTTAGCGGCGTTGGCGAGCTTCATGCGCCTTTCTTTAAGGAAAGGCGCATACGTGGACCTGTCCGGCGCAGCGTGGCGGGAAATCCGGGTACGCTTCGGT
>JBARKD010000447.1:0-5823 GCA_049800615.1 Acidobacteriaceae bacterium
GCCCAACCGCATGTACCGCACTATCTTCGTAAATTCGGAAATCCGATCCCAGAATCCCAAACGATCAAATGGATTCAGCCCCGGATTCGGTTTGATCAGAAAAACCCGAGCCGCCCCATAGACACACTTCTAGCCGACGGATGTTAAACCTCCGCACCCGGAGCAACTGTGCGTTGCTGAAATTCCTCTCAATAGAGAGGAGCAATACGATGATCCTTATAACTGGCGCGACTGGAAAAAACGGGACTGAGATCCTAAAGCGTTTGTCGGGCAGAAAAGAACGAATCCGTGCGATGGTTCGCAGGCGGGATGGAATCACGGCGGCGACACCAACCTTCGAGCTCCAATACGTGGAGGCGGATTTCGACGACCCGGCGAGCCTGCGCAGGGCTCTCGAGGGTGTCCAGCGCGCCTACCTCGTCACCAACTCGTCGGACCGGGTCGAAGAACAGCAGCTTCGATTTGTCAGCCTGGCTCGCGAATGCGGTGTAAAGCACATCGTTTACCTTTCTCAGTTGCATGCATCCCCGCAGTCACCCCTGCGTTTCCTTCGCTACCATGCCGCGGTCGAAGACGCGATTCGCGCTTCGGGAATGAGCTATACAAATCTTCGTCCCAACCAGTACATGCAAGGCTTGCTGATGATCGGGAAGTCGATCGCCACGGAGGGCCGCTTTTTTGCTCCCGCAGGAGATGCACGGGTGAGCGTAGTCGATGTTGGTGACGTTGCCGCAGTCGCGGTAGCAGCGCTGACGCACACTAGTTGTGAGGGAAAAACCTACGACCTCACCGGACCAGAAGCATTGACCCACGCAGAGATGGCCGCCCAGCTTTCCCGCGCGCTAGACCGCACGATCACCTATGTGGATATGCCCGAACGGCAATTCCGCGAGGCGCTTCGGTCGTTTCATATGCCCGATTGGCAGGCTGATGGGCTCATCGAAGATTTCGCGCACTACCGGAGGGGAGAGGCGGCCGGCATCACTGACTCGATCAGACAGGTTACCGGAGCCGCTCCACACACATTTTTCGAGTTTGCGCGCGATCACCGAGCCGCCTTTTTGGGGGAAGGCGGAGTGCAGACCGCCGCGCAGAGTCCAGTGGCTGTTTCGCATCGCTAGCATGGGATGACGATCCTATTAGACTGCGGACCGCTCAGCCTCAGAACTCGTCGTAAGAGATCTGGCCGGCAGGCACGTCGAGATCCGCAAGCATCTTCAGGCATGCTTTGATCATCAGCGGCGGCCCGCAGAGATAATACTCCGCAGCTTGAGGATTGGAGTGGCGGCTGAGACAGTGCTCCAGAACTGCTTCGTGGATGAAGCCCAGATAACCCTTCCATTGATCTTCCGGCAGAGGAGAAGAAAGAGCCAGGTGGAAAGCGAAGTTGGGATGCGCGGCAGCCAGCTCGCGGAAGTAGCCTTCGTAGAAAATTTCCTGCCTCGATCGCGCGCCATACCAGAAGGTAATCTTGCGAGCACTCTGTTCCGTTTCCAGCAAGTGAGAGAGATGAGCGCGTAGCGGGGCCATGCCGGCGCCCCCGCCGATGTAGATCATTTCCCGCTGCGTTGGCTTGATATGAAAATCACCGAAGGAACCGATGGCGCTGACGATATCTCCAGGCTTGAGGCTAAAGACATAGCTCGAACCTACGCCGGGAGCACAATCCTGGCCAGGCGGCGGAGTCGCGAGACGCACGTTAAAGCGCAGCGTCCGGTCCGTCTGTTGGTTGCCGGCGAGGGAATAATTGTTGCGCCGTCCGGCCTGCGCATTGTGGGCTACCAAGTCGAAGACGTGTTGCCTCTCCCAAACCGCGGCAAACGGCTCGGGGATGTCGAAGTCGCGAAAGCGAATCGCCTGGTAAGCCGGAATATCCAGTTGCAGGTAGTCGCCAGGAGTAAAGGTGATCCTCTCGCCCGGATCCAGGGGCTCGAGAACCAGCTCTTTGATGAAAGTCGCGACGTTGTCATTGCTGACGACACGCAGTTTATACGTCTTCAGGGGCCGGGCACCCGCGCCGCCGGGGCGGCTCACGTTGATAAAGATACGGCCATTGCGCTCTTCGATGGGATAGGTGACCAGACCGCGGCAAATCGGCACACGAGCAGGAGAGCCATCGATCAAATGGAAACGCCCGTTATGCTTGGAACACTCGACGATGTTTCCCTTCACCAGGCCTTTGGAAAGATGAACGTTGCCGTGGGTACATAGTCCATCGGTAGCGTAGAGTTTTCCTGACTCCGTGCGATACAACGCGTACGTCTTTCTGCCGTGGTCGAAGCGGATGACATCCGCGCAGCCCAGTTCAGCCGCGGAACAAGCCTCGATCCAACCAGTCGCGTCCGGCCCGGTTGGTGCGGAATAAGCGCTTTCCCTTGGGCGTAATTTCGCTTCGGGGAGGCGACGCTTTACGTGGTGTGCGGGATCTTTGACTTGCCGAAGAACGGTCGGGACGATCTCCCTCCAGGCAGAAAAAAGACTGGGATAGGGCGGCGCACAGTCATCCTTAACGGCGGCGTGCAAGCGAGGCAGCGCGTGAAACGGGACCAGCGGGAACATGTGGTGCTCGACGTGATAGTTCATGTTCCAGTAGAGATAGCGATGGAGCCAGCACATATAGACGGTGCGGCAGTTGAGACGGTGGTCCAGAACATTTTCCGCCAGACCCGCATGCTGCGTGTACCCATAGGTGACCAGCAGCCAGGTCCCGAAGAAGTTCGTCATGCCCACGAGCAGAAGTGGGAGAAGGCTCTCCGTCTTGATGGCAAGCGCAATCACGACGGCATAGATAGCGACATAAATGCGCGCCTTGCGGAAGACCTTGGGAAACTCCGACTCCGGTATGTAGGCTTTCGCCTCGGCATCCATCCGGCCAAGTGAGTGCATAATAATTTGCCGGAAGTACTTGCGATACACGGCGATATTGAAGAAGGACATCACGATGGCCCGCAAATCCGGCGGGCGGGGCACAGCAATCTCCGGATCTCGGCCGACGATGATCGTGTCGCTGTGATGGCGGGTATGGCTCCAGCGCCAGAGGGTAGACTCCCGCATAACCATGAACGAGGCTATCTCGTAGAGAGCGTTGTTCATCCAGTCGCTCTTGAATGCGGTGCCGTGGCCGCTTTCGTGCCAGCGCGAATCGGAGGTGGAGGCGTAGAGCACGCTGTACACGGCGTAGGGGAGAATCGCCCACCAGGTCCCCCACAACTTATAGGTCAGGTAACCGCTGCCGAAGATCAGGGCAAACCACAGAATCGTGTCACGGATGGCAGGTCCATCCCGGCGCTGCAAAAGGCTGCGCAGGGTTTCCCGCGGCACCGGACATTGATACCACTCGGCCTCGGCAAGTCCCCGCTCCACGGCAGCGGCCGCATTGACTCCGGTAAGGCTGTAATCGAGCTTCCCTGGAGGCGCGGGCGATGTAGCAGCACCCGGGCTGATCGTTGTCGCCAATCATCCCCCTGTTTTGCCGTAGTTCCGACTCGCCAAAGTTCCCGCCCGGTGGAGTTCCCATGGGAACTCCACCGGGGCTGCGGAAACCGGCACAATTATGGTAGCGCAGGGGATTTCATCCGGATGAGAGAACCGGCAGGCGAGGCAACCGGAGGCTAGTTCATGTTCTCCTGATCGAGTAGCTTGTGAAACTGCGGCGTGGTCCGCAGGACCGCGAAATCCTCGTCTTCATCCAGCCGCTTGCGATCGTTGAATCCTTCGTCCATCGCTTTGCGCAGATAAACGAGAGCCTGCTCCTGTTTGCCCGCCTTGGCAAAGGTCTGGGCTATGAAATAGTTGATGGCCACGCGCTGTTCGCGAGATCCGCCGCCTTCCACCATCGCCGCCTGGTTCGGCGCAAAAACTTCCTCATCGATGGAGTAGGCCTTCTGGTACATCTTCACGCCCTTCTTGTACTTCGATTCGGCAAAGTAGGCGGTGCCGAGATTGCAGTAAATAACCGCACTCTCGGAACTATGTTTCAGCGCCTTCTTGTAGTAATGCTCAGCGACCTTAAATTCGTGCTGCGCATAATACACGGCAGCCAGGTTATTCGACGCAGCAGCAAACCGGGGATTGAGCGCGAGCGACTGCTGGTAGGCCTTGCGTGCCTGCTCAAGTGCGTAGAGATGGTGGTACGCCATGCCAATGTTGTTCCAGACAATAGCGGATCTCAAATTGCTTTGCTGGTAGGCAGTAATCGCGGCTGCGTACTCTCCGCGCGCCATAAGGACGTCGGCTCTTTTCTCGGCCGGCAGTTCTTCGATGGCAAGGGTTTTTCGTTCGTTCGCCGATGCCTGGCGAGAAGGAGTGTTGGAAGTTTGCGCGGAGGTTGTTTGCTCTGCGCATGCGCTCACAGTCGCTGTGGCGACCAAGGCAAACGCCAACCACGATTTAAAGCCGGACAGCCCTCTACAGGGAATCTCACCCATGACTCGCCTCCTTGGAAACGCCCTTTCCGGTTGCGGCGATGCAACCGACTCATTATTGTGCGCTCGTAAAAGGAAGACGGCAATATCCACCTTTGGAGAAAGTAGGATAGCCAGTCGTGGCTAACTCCCGGCGGTAACGGAATCGCTTGATTTAGGGACCCGTAAACCATATAGTTTCTTCACTTTCCACATTTGCTGGCTTTTGCAGTGAACACCCGCCTCGGCGGGTAGGCCCCTCGGGCTCCGGGCCCGCTTTGCAGCCGGCATCCACTGCGCCGGCCGCGCCCCACTTACCCCTTTTCAGAGTTAGCGTCAGGAGAAAGACCCCTATGAAGCTGCGATTCCAAACTCGTTCTGCCGCCTTCGCGCTCTTGCTGCTGGCGTCCTGCTCGCCGGCCGTCCTTTTGGCACAGGAAAACGGCGTGATGCCCAGCCCAAAGATCATGTTTACCTCGCGCGAGTTTACCAAGCCGGGTAAGGATGGCACGCCTCACCAGATGGCCGAAGGCGCGTACGTTAAGGCTGAAGCTGCCAGCAAGGCCGCCCCTCACTACATTGCCGCGGTGTCGCTGTCCGGGCCCTCGCGAGCCGTCTTCCTCTACTCCTACCCCTCGCTCGAAGCCATGGAGGCGGAGCACAAAAGCATTATGGCCGACTCCACCTTATCTGCCGCCCTTGACCGCGCCAATGTCGCGGATGGAGACCTGCTGTCGGAAACCGATTCCGCCATCTGGGTCATGCGAGACGATCTAAGCCTGAATCCAGGTTTCAGGGTTGGGGCGCGATACTACGAAATGAGCACGTTTAACGTTCGGCCTGGACACGGCAAGGAATGGGACGAACTGGTCAAAATGGTCGTTGAGGGTTATAAGAAGGGCGTTCCCGACGCCCATTGGGGCGCATATGAAGAGGCATACGGATCGCCAGGCGGACGCTTTTTGGTCATCACCACCGTCAAATCCGCCGCGGATCTCGATGCCGAATTTGCCTCGGACAAGCAATTTACCGCCGCGATGGGGGAAGAAGGCATGAAGAAGATGGAGGAACTGGAAGCTGCCTGTGTGGAATCACGGCAGACGAACCTGTTCGCGATCGACCCCAAAATGAGCCATCCGGCAGAGGCAATGGTGAAAGCGGACCCCGAGTTCTGGAACGGAAAGTAGACCCATTAGGGGTTCCAGTAGGGCGCTGCGTGCCCCGTTTTAGGGGTCTGCGTGCGAACCGATGGTTCCATAAAGATCTATCGCCGGTTCAGTAAACTGCAGATCCCTTCGCTACCCCGGATTTCCCGTTGAGGTTAGCGGCGTTGGCGAGCTTCATGCGCCTTTCTTTAAGGAAAGGCGCATACGTGGACCTGTCCGGCGCAGCGTGGCGGGAAATCCGGGTACGCTTCGGT
>JBARKD010000448.1:0-3172 GCA_049800615.1 Acidobacteriaceae bacterium
GCCGGTTAGCGACGGCCGGCCTGATTCTTGTTGCCAATTCGGGAAAAATTCCGCGTGGCCGGCTTGCGTCGCCTTTTCTGGAAGGTGATGCAAGTGTTTTGCCTGGATAGACTTTCAGGCTCTTTTGCGTTTGTGTGGGGCGGCATTTGAGTGTGGTCTTCTGCGTGCATAAACATCATCGCTGACATGCTGTGAGTTTGAAGGATTCGCGAGTTTGAAGGATCGCGAGCTTGACGGATTCGATTGCATTGTGCAGTGGATCGAGTTGTTTTTCGAGAGCCTGTTATGGGTGATGGGAGTTTGTTGGAAGGCTTGTCGAAAAGAAAGGCTGGGGCAGGGATTATGAACTCTCATTTAGAAAAAAGTTGGGCAACTGCTTCCAGTTTCGAGCTGGGAAATTGTGGTGGAACTGCGGTTCTTCTCTGGGCAAAGTGCTTGCCCACAGCGGGTTTTGCGTTTCAAGTACGAAAGTTGCAGTGATTAGTGTCGATACACCAGGCAGGGATGTTTCCGGCCCGAAAGGAATCTGCGTACAATGGCGATAACTGCTCCTGTTACATTTCCTGTGGCATCTATGTCGCGACCTGTGGAGCGCATTGGCAAGCTTCATCTGCTCGTTGTGGACGAGGATGCCGCGATTCGTTCCGCGTGCTGCGAGATCGCATCTGACCTGGGCCTTGTGCCCCAGACTATATCCGGCATTGAAGCGGCTCGTTCTGTGCTGCGAGATCAGGGCATCGACATTCTGCTGCTTGATCTGCGTGCACCGCTTGAGGAAGGGTTGAGTCTGCTGCATGAGATCAAGGCGCTCAATCCGAGTTTGGTAGTGGTGGTCATGACGGCTTTCGCCACGGTACCCGCGGCGGTTGAGGCCATGCGCACGGGGGCCGCCGATTATCTGACCAAGCCTTTCGCGACTGATGAACTCACTGCTGTGCTGGAGAGGGCGATGGAACGGCGCACTACGGAAAGCGAGAGCCGACGCCTGCGCGAGAGTCTGCGTTCGCCCCAGGGTTTGGGCAATATGATTGGCCGCAGCCCCGAGATGGACAAGCTTTACCGCATTCTGGCCAAAGTAGCGCAGAGCTCTCATCCGGTGCTGATTTTGGGAGAAAGCGGTGTTGGCAAAGAGTTAGTTGCGCGCTCCATACACTCCAACGGCCCTCATGCCGACCGTCCCTTTGTGCCCATCGATTGCGGATCGCTGGTCCCGACGTTGATGGAAAGTGAGCTTTTCGGCTATGTGAAGGGAGCGTTCACGGGCGCCAACCGCTCGAAGGACGGTTTGCTGGCCTCGGCACAAGGGGGCACTGTGTTCCTCGATGAAGTTGGTGAACTGCCGCTGGATTTGCAGGCCAAGCTGTTGCGTGCCCTGCAGGAGAAAGAGGTTCGTCCGGTAGGCGCCAACCATCGGGTGCCGATCAATGTTCGCATTCTGGCCGCGACCAACCGTAACCTGGCCGCGATGGTCGAGCAGGGCCGTTTCCGGAAAGACCTTTACTATCGGCTGAGTGTAGTCAACCTGCGCATTCCCCCGCTGCGCGAGCGCAAGCAGGATATTCCTCTACTGGCGGCCCATTTTCTGGAGCGCCTTGCCCGGGAAACCGGCGTGACCCACACACTGAGCGATGACGCGTTACGCACGCTGGTCGAGTATGACTGGCCGGGCAACGTCCGCGAACTGGAGAATTCGCTTGATCGTGCGTGCACTCTGTCCTCCGGTCCAGTGTTGCACCTGGGCGATTTGCCTACCCAGCTGCAGAACTTCCATCTTCAGAATCGCCGTCCTATCAGCGTCGCCGCTAGTACGATCAACACTACGGGCGCCAATCGGGCCCCGGTGATGCCTCTGGCCCAACTGGAGAAACAGGCCATCCTCGATACGCTCCACAAGCTCAATGGTGACAAACTGCTGGCTGCCCGGCTTCTGGGCATCGGAAAGACCACTCTTTATCGCAAGTTGAAAGAGTATGGCATCGGCTCAGCCGACGGCGAAAATCGCCCTGAAGGCGGTCGTCCCGAGGCCCGCTCCGAGGCTCGCCCCAAAACAGACGACTCCGCCGCCCAAGGTTTGTAGACCGCGCACCGATCGGTCGTCTTCTATGCTCCGGGCAAGATAACCCCCTTGCTCGCTTATGCTCCGGGCGAGATAACGCCCTTGTTCGCTTATGCTCCGGGCGAGATAACGCCCTTGTTCGCTTATGCTCCGGGCAAGATAACCCCCTTGCTCGCTTATGCTCCGGGCAAGATAACGCTCTTGTTCGCTTATGCTCCGGGCGAGATAACGCCCTTGTTGCTTATGCTCCGGACAAGATAATGCCCTTGTTCACTTATGCTCCGGGCAAAGATAACGCCCTTGTTCACTTATGCCTGCGCCGTTTGGACAGCAGCTTTAACTCCATTTGTCCGTAGGATCTGAAATTTCTTTTCACCCGCAACCTTCCAAAGGAGGCAAGCATGCAATCGCCTGTGCAGCATCACGTCCTAATCGTCAGTCCGATGGCCGATGTAAACCTGGTCGCCGAATCTCTAAGCAGCACACTGGGATGTTCCGTGAAAGTCGCCAGCGGCCATCGTGCTGGGGTGGCCGAACTGCGCCGCCGGGATTATTCCGTGGTCGTGGTCGATGACTGTATGGCGGAAGCTAATCCTGCCGCCACCGAAATGTTGTGGCAGAACCTAGGTATGGCGGTGCCGATGCAGATCAACTTCGCCTTCCATGGTGGCGCTCGCCTGGCGCGCGAGGTAAAAGCCGCACTTGGGCGCTGCGAACAGCAGCAAGTCATGGCCATGCGCGCCGCGGTATCCCTGCTGGAAAACGAGTTGAAATCGACGGTGACCGGACTGCTGCTGCAGTCGCAACTCGCGCTGGCAGAACCCGCACTGCCTCCTAAGCTGACGGTCAAACTGGAATTGGTGGCGGAACTCGCAGGCAACCTGCGCCGCAGGCTGGAACGCGCTCAAGCCTGATCCGTCACAGGAGCACGAAAGGCTATGGCAAAAACTGGCCGTAGCCTGAAGGTCCGAGACCCCTCAAAACCCGGAAACGGTGGTGGCCGAGACACTATGTCTGGAAGGTTCGTCCTCCACCACTGCAGCTTGTTCAACAGAAAACGAGAACGGACCATTCCGCCCCCCTCTCCGTCCATGCGTTGGCCAAACCGGAATGGTT
>JBARKD010000449.1:0-3225 GCA_049800615.1 Acidobacteriaceae bacterium
ATTGGCAAGTGCGTGTCACTGATTCTCGACGAGGGGTATCATGTTGTCGCGAGGTGCGGCGTGAGCAAACTACGTCTGCGTATCTTTGATGGAAGCCGGAGGCTGTTTACGGCGCCCGCGAGCTTCCTGATAACGATCACCGACGGCAACAGGACGCAGCATGTGCGCGATTATTTCAAATCCGGCGAGACCGTTTTCGACCTGCCCTTCTTGAATAATCATGGCGACAACTATACGGTCGTAGCCTGGACCGAAAATCCGAGAAGGCGGCTCTTCCAGTTCGCGGTCCTCTGCAATCAGTCTTCTCGATTCTTAGCGGTCTTTCTTGTGGTTGCACTCTGGTCCAGTCCCGGAGCCGCACTGGATGATCCCAGGAGTATAGCTCAGTTTGCTCATACCGCTTGGAGCGCGAAAGATGGCGTACCGAGCATGATCCAGGCGCTCGCACAAACGAAGGACGGCTACTTGTGGTTGGGAACGCCTGGCGGATTGTATCGATTCGACGGTGTCACCTTTGAGCACTACAGCCCAGAAGCGGGCACAAAATCTGCTAATTCCAATGTGACCTCCCTTCTAGCACTCTCTGACGGAGACCTCTGGGTCGGTTTTGCTGCTGGAATGATTAGCCGCCTAAGGGACGGCAGCGGGACTGATTACACGAGCCGCGACGGTGTTCCAGCCGGGGAGGTGCGGGGTCTGGTGCGGACCGTGGACGGTACCATCTGGGCCGCGAGCACCGGCGGACTTTTGCGTCTGGAGGCCAATCGATGGCGGATGGTGGGAAACGATTGGAATTTTCCTGGAAAGTTAGCCGACGCTCTATTTCTCGATCGCCAAGAAACTCTTTGGGTCGCTACCGAGGGTAAGGTCCTGTTTCTGCCTAAAGGGAGCAGAACATTCCGTAGAACCGGCATGGATGTCGGGTTGACCCTTGAACAAATTGCCGAGGCCCCGAATGGCAAGTTATGGATGACCGGATATCGAAGGACGAGCCGCAGGTTACCCTTTCCTACTCCAACTGTCCGGCCGATGCCCCTGGGAAAGAGCAAGCCGCCGTCTGATCGGGCCGAGGTCCGCGTCGGCTCTCATGCAATGCTCTTCGATAACGAAGGCACGCTATGGATTACAACGATTGGCAACGGCATGCGCCGGGTTCCGTTGACCGATCAGTTGACAGGAACAAGTGCGCAGTCTACCGGCGCAGTCGAAGCCTTCACCAGCAGAGATGGCCTGACCAATGATTTTGTTCATTCGATTCTTCAAGACCGTGAAGGAAATATTTGGGTCGGAACAGCTAGCGGGCTGGATCGTTTCCAAAAGACTAATCTGGTGCCGATCAGTTTGCCCATTCCCGCCCAGACTGCGACTCTCATCGCCAGTGAACCGGGTGATTTGTGGGTGGCTGGCGAGGGCCTGCTCCGGGTACATGGGAGGCGCGTGGCCATTATAGGCGCGGCCGCGACGATGGAGTACATCTTGATCGGGTGCCACGACCACAAAGGCGGTATCTGGTGGATAGCTCTCCCTGGCTTTTTCCATATGTTGAATGGCCATTTCTTGCGATTCGCGTTCCCAGTTTCCGTAAAAACAGACAACTGGCAAACGATCCAACCGACTGAAGATCAATCAGGCGTTCTTTGGGCAGCCATAAAGGGTGTTGGTCTTCTTTACCTTAGAAACAACGCTTGGCGACGAATGGACACTCCTCCAGACTTGGCAGAACTCACTGCGACGGCGGCATTCACAGATTCGCTGGGGCGCTTATGGTTCGGATACGAGGGCGGCTCCATCATTGAGCTTGAGACTAAGTCGGGTCACACGCTTCTCCTTCGTCATAATTCGCAAGCCGGAACAGTGAGAACAATCAAGGGCCGTGATCAACACATCTGGATCGGCGGTGACTCCGGATTGGTTTTCTCCGACGGATCACGTTTCCAAAAGATCACTCCCTCAGATTCGTTAACATTCGGTTCGGTCTCAGGGATAGAGGAAACCTCGGACGGGAGCTTGTGGTTGGCAGAGAGTCGTGGCGTAATCCATATCAGTGGAGACGCCGTGCGAAGAGCTCTCAACCGTCCGACGAATCGCGTGGAATACGAACTCTTCGACTCTTTCGATGGCCTTCCTGGGACATTTCAAAATCCTGTACGAGGTGGAAGAGAAGTTCAGACGAGCGATGGCCGGCTCTGGTTTATCGCAACGAACGGCGTGGCCTGGATCAATCCTACAAAGATTGTTAAGAATTATCTTCCACCGCCGGTGTCAATACGATCTGTCGAGGCGAATGGTGAGCGGTATGATCCTCGGGGTACGCTGGCACTACCGGCCCTGACGAGTCGCCTTCAAATTAGCTATACGGCCTTGAGCCTGACGGTTCCCGAGCGAGTCCACTTCCGATACCGGTTGGACGGGCTCGATAAAGACTGGGAAGACGTTGGTACTCGTCGAGAAGCCTTTTACACAATGTTGCCGCCGGGGAGGTACCGATTTCGTGTCATAGCAAGCAATAACGATGGAGTATGGAACGAGCAGGGAGCCACCCTCAACTTCGAGATTAGTCGAGCGTGGTACCAAACGATATGGTTCCGTCTGCTTTGTGCCCTGCTCGGAATTACACTCTGCTATGCGCTTTATCTTCTTCGCCTCCGCCAATACGAGGCCGCGATGAGGATGCGATTCAATGAGCGGCTTGAAGAGCGAACTCGTATTGCTCGTGAGTTGCATGACACGCTACTCCAGACAATTCAGGGTAGCAAGATCGTCGCAGATCATGCACGTATCAGCATGTCCGATCCCGGTAAAACCCAAAAGCTACTAAACCAACTGTCCGACTGGCTCGCACGCGCCACGCAGGAAGGGATGATCGACGTCAACTACTCTTTCTGGCAGACGACAACTATTTTTCCCTATCAACGACATTGACCGTCCTCAGTTCTCAACGACATTTACCAGCGTGCCCGATGAACCGGCTGGAGGCGCAGGGCGAAGCCCGGAGCCGGAGGCTGGTTCATCGGGGTCGAGTTCGCCGGCAGGCTCTTTGCCGAGAGCTTGTCCGTTATTGCGTGCCTGCTCGAGCCGGTAGCTGGGTATATTGAGTTCCACGATGACGCTGTGGTGCACGAGGCGGTCGATCGCCGCGGCCGTCGTCATCGGGTCTTTAAAGATGCCTTCCCACTTGGAGAACGGAAGGTTGCTGGTTAACAGCACACTGCCGCGTTCGTATCG
>JBARKD010000450.1:0-11420 GCA_049800615.1 Acidobacteriaceae bacterium
CCAAAGGGCACCTTGTTGGCGGAAGCCCTCACCTGCACCAGAAAATCGATCCCCGACATCTCCGGCATATTCCAGTCCGAAAGGATGAGCTTCGGCTGTTCCGAACGTAGCTTCTCCAGGGCCTGCACGCCATTCTCCGCTTCGCCTACGGTAAGCCCTCGGAAACCAGCCTGCCGTATGGCGCGCTGGACAATCCCTCGCATCGTCTTGCTGTCGTCCACTAGAAGAATATCCATGCTGCTGCCCCATTTGTTGAAGTTGCGGTTATTCGTTCCGTAGGTTGCGGAAAATGCGGATATTGATTTCCCGGAATTGAGTCACCCCGCGAGGGTTTTGCCTCGGACGTAGATTTTGTCGCCCCGGGTTTGCGCTCTTTTCCGGCCTTCTAGAACTCTATCGGCATCTCGCGCTCATTCTGTCAATCAAGGCTTAACAATTCCTTTCAAGTCGGGTGTCCCATTCCACGTGTTGATGGCGTAGGGGGATAACCGCACCTGACGAATCTGCGCTCACTCTCCGCGGGCCAATCGCCCGCTTGTCGAGTATTCCCGCACCGCCGTTAGAAGCGTCACCCAAAACGGGCCCAACGCGCAAAGAAACGCGATTCGCTCCTGCATTTCAAACCCGCGAAGCGGCAGCCGGTGGTCATTTCCATCCGACACGGAAGGCATCGAAAGGCCTAAACCGTTTGCCATTGCGCACTTCACATTTCCACCAATCATGTTGGCCAATTCACCAA
Source organism: Acidobacteriaceae bacterium (assembly GCA_049800615.1). Lineage (GTDB taxonomy): Bacteria > Acidobacteriota > Terriglobia > Terriglobales > Acidobacteriaceae > PALSA-350. The sequence goes on from JBARKD010000450.1 coordinate 740, forward strand.
GTACGTCGCGAACCTCATCCGTCACATCACTTGGGGCATCCATTGAGAGAAAGTTTCCAGTAAATTGGCATGCCTGCCAGCGATTGCATTCGAAGAGAACAGCCCCCTCACATTCCCCCGAAAATTTAACCCAGGAAGTCAGATTCTCATCCGAAGGCAACCATTCTGTCATGTCGGGATACACCTCAAGATCCAGCATGGTCACAAATACTGACTCCACGATCTGTGCCACCATGTCCGCGTTTACTGGAGCAATCACAACTTTCCTTTCATCGCGCGGCATAGACAGTTACATTGCCTAAAGGGCGCCGCTCGAATTTATCTTCCGGGTAGGATGCCGTCTCCGCCCCTCCCAGCAGCAGCCAGCCGCCGCGGAACAACGTGCTGTGAATTTCCTTCAGGATGTTCTGTTTCGTCTCATTGTCGAAATAGATCATCACATTGCGACAAAATACGAGGTCAAAGCGACCCAGAGCGCGCATGCTCTTGCGCAGGTCGATCGTCTCAAATTGAACCAGTCGCTTCGCGGCCTCGCTTATCGTCCAGTCCAGGCCAGATCGGCGGAAGTACTTTACCAGCAGCGTGGCCGGTAATCCGCGGTTCACTTCGATTTGCTGATAAGTTCCGGACCGCGCGCGTTCCACGACCTTGGTCGAAAAATCCGTTCCCAGTATCTGAATATTCCAGTCCTGCCATCCATTCTCGAGCAGAAGTATCGCGAGCGCATAAGCCTCCTGCCCGGTGGAAGATGCGGCGGACCAGAAACGCAGCTTCTTCGTATCCTGGCGCTCCTCTTTCAACCTTGGTAGCAAGACGGTTCGAATCGCCTCATACTGTGCCGGGTCGCGGAAAAAGTAGGTCTCGTTGGTGGTCATGGCTTCGACGACCTGGTGAGCCAATTCTTTGTCGCCCTTGGCGCGGAGCAGCGTACACAGATGGTTGATGGATTCCAGGCCACGCTGTTTGACGATCGGCCCAAGCCGGCTCTCAAACAAATAATGCTTGTTATCTTCGAGCACAATGCCTACCTGAGAACGGATGTGCTCCTGCAAGAAACGATAGTTCTCGGGCAGGATCGCGGTGTTAAGTGTCGGGCTATACACTGTGCTCTTCAACCCCTACCCGTTATGTTGAGAATCTCAGGTACGATACCGTCGAGCGGAAGCACACGGTCGGCAAGGCCCGCACTCACGACTGCGCCCGGCATACCCCAGACGACGCTCGAAGCCTCATCCTGCACCAGCACTGTAGCTCCTCGGGCCTTGAGCAGCTTCACCCCATGCAATCCGTCCTGTCCCATGCCGGTGAGAATGACCGCCAACACAGCGCCTCGATAGATCTCAGCGGCTGATACAAACAAAGCATCGACCGCCGGACGGCACGAGTTCTGTCGCGGGGACTGGTCCAGACACACACGCACAACCCCTCCGGCCCAAGCCACCTTCATGTGAAAATCTCCCGGAGCAATCAGGATCTTCCCCGCCTCGACCGCCGTGCCATCCCTGGCTTCCTCGACGGTAAGCTGGCAGTGCGCGTCCAGCCGCTCTGCCAGCGAGCGGGTAAAAAGAGGCGGCATGTGCTGCACCAGCAGAACCGGCAAGGGAAAGTTGACGGGAAATGTCGGTAAGATCTGGCCCAGCGCTGCGGGGCCCCCGGTCGAAACCCCGATCACCAATACTTTCGGCCGGGCTACTGAGACCGCTGGGCTCGCCGGCTTTTCCGCGGCGCCTGGAGTTCCTGGAGCTCCTGGAGCTTCGGCAGCCCTTGCCGGCTGCGACACCAGGGCGCTGTCGGCTGCCGCGCGGAAGAACTGCTTGATTTTCGGGAGCATGTGTTCCCGAAGGCGTTCCATTGAGCGGTCCAGCGACCCCTCGTTTGACACCTTGGTTACGTAATCATCTGCCCCCAGCGTCAAGGCCTCCAAAGTGATTGCCGCTCCGCGCTCGGTTAGCGTGCTAAACATGATCACTCGCAATTGCGGATATTCCCGGCGAACACGGCGTAGCATCTCCAGCCCATTCATGTTGGGCATTTCGATGTCCAAAGTGAGGACATCGGGATTCAACTGTGGGATTCGCTGAAGCCCAATCAATCCGTTTGAAGCTGTTCCCACCACCTCGATCATCGGATCAGGCTCCAGCGCTTGCGTTACCAGCCGCCGGATCACCACCGAGTCGTCTACCACGAGCACCCGGATCCGCTCGCCTGGCTGCATCGATCGCCGGTTTACCGCCGCCATATCTATTCGCGCCCCAGGGGACCAATCCCGACCAGCTCCAGCTTCTCGTGCAAAATGTCTTTCGTGAATGGCTTCATTACGTATTCATTGGCCCCCGCCTGCAAAGCGGCCACCATGTGATCGATTTCCGTTTCCGTGGTCACCATAATGACTTTCACCGCGGCGTACTCAGGCTTCTGACGCAGTTCCTTCACCATCTCCAGCCCGTTCATCTCCGGCATATTCCAATCCAACAAAACCAGCGTGATCGCATGTTTCTCGGACTCGATCACTCGCAGCCCCTCTCTCCCATTGGCTGCTTCGCACGTTTCATATCCCCACTCGCGCATGATTTTGCCCAGGATCATGCGAATCGCCTTTGAGTCGTCCACGATGAGTGCCTTGCCCATACATCCGCCTACGTTTTCCGAGGACAGTCGCCGCCCCGGGAGCGTCAGAATGTAAACCGCGCCACCGATGCCTGAAGCCGCGCCGCCATCTCGCTCAGTTCGAGGGACGCCGTTTTAGTGTCGTTGGCTCCCTGGGTCGTATTCTTCGCCGCCGTGGCCACAGCGCTGATGTTCCTCGCAATATCGTTCACGCCCTGAGCAGCTTCGCTCACACTGCGGCCAATCTCATTGGTGGTTGCGGTTTGTTCTTCCACCGCCGAAGCAATGCTGTTGGAAATATCATTGATCTGGTTGATGATCGTGCTTATCTCCTCAATAGCGGTCACCGCGCCTTTCGTGACCCCCTGAATGGCCTCTATTTTTTGGCTGATTTCCTCGGTCGCCTTGGCCGTCTGCTTAGCCAGCTCCTTGACTTCATTCGCCACCACGGCAAAGCCCTTGCCCGCTTCTCCGGCGCGCGCGGCCTCGATCGTCGCATTCAGCGCTAACAGGTTAGTTTGTTGCGCAATAGACGTAATGACCTTGATGACGTTGCCGATTTCCCGGCTCGATTCTCCCAGCTTTTTCATGGTGTCGTTCGTAGCGTGCGCCACGCTGACCGCGTTCTTGGCCACCCGCGCCGAATCGTTGGCATTCTTGGAAATTTCCCGAATCGAGGCTTGCATCTGCTCCGAAGCGGAGGCTACCGAGGCGACGTTTCGCGAAACCTCTTCACTTGCCGCGGAAACCACGTTGGCCTGCATCGCCGTTTCTTCGGCGTTACTCACCATATGTTGGCTGACTGCGGTCAGTTCCTCTGACGAGGAGGCCAGCGTAGCGGCGCTATCAGCCGCCGCTTTGAGTGGATCCACCATAATGTCGAATGTCTGATTGAAGTCTTCGATCATCTTCCTGTAAGTGCCCTGATGCCGGCTGGCATCGGATCTCACCGACAGCCGGCCTCCGGCGACCGCCTGGATCAATTCATCAGCCTCCATGGCCAGATTCTTCAGGTTGTCCCGCGCATTTTCCAGCTGACTCGCCAGCAGTCCCTTTCCCGCAGCTTCTTCTGACCCGCGAAAAACGTCGTTGTCGAGATCTCCCGCCGCCAGCGCGTCCGCTTGTCCGAGCACCGCATTGACAACTTCCTTCATCTGGTCGAGATGCTCCGTCTTATCGGCGCCCGGACCCACTTCAACCCTGTCCAGGCTCAATCCGATCGACTCGAAGACCGCCATGACAAATGCGTCGCCTACAGCCTGCATGTCGTAATTGAAGACTTTGAAAATCGCCTGCTCGGCGGCCGCAACTTCCTTGGGATCCTTGAGAGCTTCCCGTAGATGGATACTGGTCAGCCGCTGCAACTCCACGTATGAGCCGAGGTACCATTTGAATGGAAGATTGATCTCGTCATGCAGCGCGCCCAGTTTCAGGCGGCTCTCGAAATACCTCAATCCCCAGTTCTCCTCAGCCCCTTCAAAGATCTGGACAAAGTAGCCGGCCTGACTCCGTTCGAGTCTCTGGCGCAGTTGGCCAATCGACATTCCTGCACCCTGGGCGTGAGCTTCGAAGAATCGCCGTGTTGGATCGAAAGCAAATTGCCAGTCGTAGAACTCTCTGGCAATCTCGGGCCCTTCCGATTGCGCCCAGGAAATCAACCCCGCGAGCAGCGTCTGTTCCTCCGCCCCCAGCCGAATGAACTCCCGGCGGCTGGCCAGGTTCGATTCATCAATGGCGAATTTTTGCGCGTGGGCGCTCCAGCCTCCACTCTGCGCGGAAGTCTTGGAGCGGCCACGCTCTGTGCTCGCAAGCTGCGGATGCCCTGGAACCGGCGCTTTTCGCTGAGCCGCGCGAGCTGGCCCATCCGGCGCGGGAACTCCATTCTTCCTGCCGCCCGCGTTTCCCGATCGCACGTCTACCTTGGATCCCAATGCCATCGCCTTTTTCTCCATCGGGTCCTTTCGTCTCGAATCGACCCAGTCACTTCTCGTTTGTTCCCGTCCCACCGTTAACAGCCAGTTCTGCCGTACGTTCTGCATCCAGCACTAAGAGCAATTGGCCCTTCAGCTTGTAAATGCCCCGGATAAGCTGCCTTGCCGCCGCATTCAGATTCTCCGGCGGCCGTTCGTAAGCCGCCGCATCCATATCCAGCACATCCCCGATTTCGTCCACCAGCAGGCTCACCGGGCCGTCCGAAGTTCGTACGACGATATTCATCGGAGGTTTGCCGTCCTCCCTGGGTGGCAGCCCCAGCCGTCTGCGCATATCAATGGCGGTGACAATTTGCCCGCGCAGGTTGATCAAACCCTCAATGACCCCCGGGGCTTGCGGCACCGGAGTCATCTGCTGGAAGCGCAAAACTTCCTGGACATTGAGAACGTCCACACCAAAAAACAAATCGGACACAAAAAAAGTGGAAAACTTGCCGCTACTCTCTTCTGCCGCGGTTCCGGGGTTCGCCACTTCCACAGTCATCGATCAATGTCCCATGACCGCGAGCGCTGGCTCAGCAGCGGATGAGATCAGCCTGGTGATCGACTCGAGCACCAGTGCGCGGTCAAATTTCGCCAGGCACTCCTCCAGCCCGTTCGCCCTGGCCGCCATAGCCTGCTCCGCCGAATTAGCCAGGCCCAACAATGGAATCTTTATCCCATCCGGCCGTTCCATGGAGGTCGGCAGGGCCGAGCTGCCTCCCGGCGCGAGTTCAAGCGACGCCAGCACCAGGTGCACCGGCTGCTGTTCCAGCTTGGTCACGGCGTCCTCTATACTCGACGCCTCCACCACCGCGTAACCGGCCATCTCCAAACCGTTGCGCAGCATCGCACGCGTGAAAGCGGATGCGTCGGCCACCAGGATCCGCTGTTCCGCGGCACGCCGCCCACTGCCGCCGTGGGACCAATTGCCGCCAGCAGCGCGAATCACTTCGCTGAGGTCCAAAAAATCGGTGACCTGTTTGCCTACGACTGCCGAACCCAACAGTCCCGCCCGCTCAGACCCCTGGCGTACCGTGATCGCCTCTTCTGTGACATCCAGAATCTCGTCTACAACCATCCCGACGCTGTTGTTCCCATCGTGAAACACCACCACCTGCACCGGATCGTCTGGCTCGCCGTGCTCCCCTGCGTTGGGTTCCAGCACCGCGCGCAAACATACCAGGGGAAGGATGCGGTCCCGATACTGCACCACCTGGGCCCCGCCGGCGCGCTCGATCGCTGAATGCGGAAACTCCTCCAGCCGCGCCACCAGCGAAAGCGGCACGGCTACCCGCCCGAAGGAGCCCGCGCGAAAAAGCAACAGCCGTTGTTGCTCTAGGTCTTCCTGGCTCCTGGACTGTTCCGAAGTGCGCGCCTGTTCCAAAAACTCGCCTAGCACTCCCGACCTCTGGCCGATACCGAGAACGTCGAGGATGAGGGCCACTCGCCCGTCGCCCATGATGGTTGCGCCCGCGTACAGGGTCAGCCCCTTCAGGCGCTTCCCCAAAGGCTTTACGACAATCTCCTGCGTGTCGTTGATGCCCTCGACGACCAGGCCGAATTGCCGGTCTTCTGCCTGCAATACCACCATGTTTACAACATCGGTGTCCTCCGCCGCTTTCAGCCCCAGCACGCGATGTAAATATGCGATTGGCAATAGGCCACCGCGGCGGCGATACACCGGCGTCCCATGCACATATTCGATCTGTCTGCCGGACGAGGCCCCCTCCAGGCGAATCAGCTCCAGCAGGCTGACCTGGGGAATAACGAATCGTTCTCCCCCGCTGATCACAACCAGCCCGGGGATAATCGCCAGCGTAAGTGGGATCCGGATCTTTACCGTCGTGCCTTCGCCCAGTCGGCTGAATATATCTACAACTCCGCCAATTCTTTCAATGTGGGACTTAACCACATCCATGCCGACCCCGCGGCCGGAAAAGTTCGTCACGGTTTGTGCGGTCGAGAATCCAGGCAGGAAGACAAGGCCCAGCGCTTCGCGGTCGCTCAGCTTTTCCGCCTGTTCCGGCCGTAGCAGGCCGTTCTCCAGCGCCTTCTGCTTAACGCGCGCAACATCGATGCCTTTCCCGTCATCCCCGATTTCAATGTTCACCTGTCCGCCTTCGTGATAAGCACGAAGGGTCAGGGTCCCCTGAAGCGGCTTGCCGGACCGCGCTCGCGCTTCCGTCGTCTCAATCCCATGGTCGCAGGAATTGCGGATCAGGTGCACCAATGGGTCTTTGATCGCCTCGATGATGGTCCGGTCGAGCTCGGTATCCGCGCCCTCCATATGTAACTGTATCTGTTTGCCAAGGGTGATCGCCATATCGCGCACCACCCGGGGCAGCTTGTTCCACACCACCCCGATGGGCTGCATTCGTGTCTTCATGACACCTTCCTGCAGCTCGGTCGTAATCAGATTCAGGCGCTGCGAGGTGGCATTGAGCTTCGCATCCTCGCGCTCAACGTTGTACTGCAGAATCTGGTTGCGCGTCAGCACCAGTTCTCCCACCAGGTCCATGAGCTTGTCCAGCAGCTCCACCCCCACCCGGATATTGGCTTCGACGGCCGCCGAAGTCCGGCCGGCATCCTCCTCTTTTGCCGCCTCTTTCTTTCCTCTTGAGACCTCCTCTTTCTGTTCCCCCGGTTCTTCTTCCGCCTGAACCGCCATTGCTTTGTCGGCAGGCTCAGGTTTGTCCTGGGGCTTCTTTCCCGTCGGCAAAAGCGCGGCAACCCGCAAGCGTTCGGTCAGATCCTCGAATCGCTCGTCGCCTTCCTTGCCGCTGGTTTCAATCGCGGCCAGCACTTTTCGCGTCGCGTCCACTGTTTCCAGAATCAGGGATACCAGCGCCGGCGTGAGATCCCGTTCGCCGTTGCGGAGTTGGCTTAGGAGGGTTTCCGCCTGATGGGTAATCGCTTCCAATACGGAAAACGCCAAAAAGCCGCAAGCTCCCTTGATCGTGTGGATCGTGCGAAAAATGCTCGACAACAGATCCCGGTCCTGGGGGTGCTTTTCCAGTTCCACCAGGTCCTGATCGAGGCGCGAAAGGTTTTCATGGCTTTCGACCAGAAATTCATGGATTGTTTCCAGGTCTTCGCTGCTTATCCCGTCCATGATTGCCTTCCCGGCCCGTGCCGCAGCCTCTTCCCGATCCCCGGTAACCTGCGCTCTGGAGAAGTGAAGCCCACCAGGCTCAAAGGGCGGCGCGCAAAACGCAGCAATACCCTTCCACAGGGCAAATTCCCGCGCTAATCCCATAGCACCGGATATCTTCGATCTGGTCAGTAATCTTTGCCCAGCACCGGCAAGATGAGACGGATCAGCACCTCGGCGAGGTCGCTTCTGCCTGTTGAATCGGCGGGAGACAGGATGAGTTGAGGAATGTTCAAAATCGCGCCAAAGACGGGATCATCCAGAATGCCGCGAATTTGCATACGTAACTGTTTCAGTTTAGAGCGTCGCCGCGTAGAGTTCTTTCAGGTCGCGCATGCGGCTGCGTGTCAAAAGAATGAGGCATCGCGTCTGGGCACTGGGCTCGCTCGATCCGGGATGTTTGACGGTGCCCGTGTCGTAGGTCTTCGCCATGGCGTCACAAGCCGTCACGCGATATTTTTCGAAAACCAGGTCGGTCCTGTCCAGTGCCAGCGCATTGGCGTCGTCCGCCGAGCTCTCGATCAGCGCCTCTCGTAAGGCGTCAAAAAACGTTTTGTAGTTTTGATAAGTTTCCACCCGGGCATCGTTCAGGCATACATCGCGGTCGGCCACGGTCTGTGCCTCCGGACAGGCGCCGGCCTGATGAGCCATTTCTGTTTCATAAGCCACTTCCGCAATGCGCTGCTGCTTCCCGTTCTGCGCCGCGGCGCCTGAGCTTGAAGCTGCGATCAGCAAAGAAAGAAAAAATGCGAAACCCGCGGCGCGCCTGCTCATTGGCTCCCATGCCCCCGCACCCATCTTAGTCTTGACTGGCTGATGTAGGCGGCTTGCCGCGGAGGGCTCGGTTAAGACCGGCCTCGCGTTGTGGGGTAGGACAATGGGGAAATGCGGCCGAAAAGGACGCACATTTCCCCGTCGGGGGAGAGACTAATACCCTAAAAATTTGCCCATCGTTCCGTAAGTCGGCTCACGGCGTTCCTGCGGCATCTCGAGCGGCGCGGCGCTGTCCTGCCATCGCCCGGAAGGATCCGATTGCGTCGGTTTCTTTTCCGGCAGCGACGGCACTTTTTGCGAGCAGTTTCCAATCGCGGTGACCACGCGGGCTGCTGCCAGCCGCCTTGAAGCCGCATCGGTCTTGGTCCCGCCCTGGAATTCTCCCAGCCGCTGTGGGCCACGCCCGTCTTCCAGCGCGCTCAGCGCCCACATTCCTTCCGCTTCCGGAGTCAGCACGAAAATCGAACGCAAGCTGCGCACGATGAACTCCACCGCGGGTCTGCCGTCCTGGATGTCGAGCCGGGGATCGAGTTCCAGCTTTTCCTTGCTGGTGAAGTCGAAGGCGGACTCAACCTGGACAGAGAGCTCCAACAGCTTGGCTTCCCGGTCCTTTTCCCGGATCCGGTCAGCTTCCTCCGCCAGTCGCCGATCGGTCTCGCCGACCAGTTTCCGCGCCTGCTCAAACATCTCGAAGAGCGCCTGCTCCATCCTCTAATCCTCGGGAGCAAGTATGCCGGGTCAGAGATGTAGGCGGCCATACAACTACTTGGTTACTTTCGAAGCGCAGGCCGCCGGTAAATCTATAGTCTGGACTACCCCGGATTCCGTCTTAGCGGCGCCTTGAAGAACCACCACCTGCTCCGCCCCGCTTAGGGCGATAACAGTCTCTGCAGTAGACCGGCCTGTCTCCGCGGGGTTCAAAAGGTACCGTTGTTGTCTGGCCGCAGCTGGCACATACCACGGTTGTCCCGGTCCCCCCGCCGCCGCCGCCCGCTCCGCTCCCCATGCTGTAGCTGCTCCCAGCATGGGAATGGGATTGACCTCCACCTGCCCCACCCTGCTTGGCTTGACGGCAGGGCTTGCAACGCCGGGGCGAAGAGTAGCCGCGCTCCTGGTAAAACTGCTGTTCTCCCGCGGTAAAAACAAATTCCTGCCCGCAATCGGAACAGGTAAGTAACAGGTCGCTGCCGCTCATAAACTTGGCCTTTCAGCGCGTCCTTCGGCGAGCGCCCACGCGCAAATGGAATGTTACACGCAAAATCGCCGGTGTACCTGAAACGATTTAAACTGACCTCTAAGAGGGAGAATGATGACCCAGAGACACATGCTGGCGCTCCTGGTTATGTTTTGCGCCACTGCCTTGGCCCCGGCCAAAAAATTGGGCTGGACGCCGCTTTTCGACGGGCACGACCTCAAGGGTTGGACTCACATAGGGCCGGGCAGCTTCGTTGTCGAGCACGGCATGCTGAAGACCCAGGGCGGCATGGGCCTGCTTTTTTCGGAAATTGGTCCGGTCCCGGACTGCGAAATCAGGGTGGTCTACCGCATGGAGCACGAAAACGATAATTCAGGGGTCTTCATTCGTATTCCGGAGAGGCCCACCGACCCTTGGAACGCCGTAAATCAGGGATATGAGGTGCAGATCGACAATCACCCCGAGCTCGGTGGGGAAGATGACTATCACGTCACCGGCACGCTCTACTCCTTTACCAGGCCATCGGCCAAACCTGGCAAGCCCGGGCCAGAGTGGAACACCATGTTGATTCGCATCGAGGGCGCCCGCACGCAAGTTTATGTCAATGACGTCAAAGTGACCGACTATACCGAAGGCCAGCCCGTGCCGCCGAAAAAGGCCGCCTACGAACCTAACCGAGGCCAACGCCCCGAAAAAGGCTGGATCGGCCTGCAAAACCACAGCGACAAGGATGTCGTTTATTTCAAATCCATAGAGCTGCTCAAGCTGGGCGCGGAGCAGCCATGGACCATCTACCACTAGGTGACTCTTTTGTTTTGAAGGGGCGGGGCTTCAGCCCCGCCGTCAAATCGAACAGAAGACCGGCTTCACAGGCTGCGGAAAAAACGCGGTTTTTGTATCAGGGCCCGACTTCAGTCGGGCCGTAAATGATTCAGAATACGTCGGGCTTTACAGGCTGCGGAAAAACGCGCCGAAGCAACG
>JBARKD010000451.1:0-1928 GCA_049800615.1 Acidobacteriaceae bacterium
TTTTCCACCACTCCGGCGTCCTCAAGGCCCGTGGTATCGCCGCGCGCTGCGCCCGTTGTGACAATCTCCTTCAATAGGCGCCGCATGATCTTTCCGCTGGAGGTCTTAGGCAAAGCGTCGCTGAAATAGATGAAGCCGGGCAGTGCAATTTTGCCGATCACGGATTCGATCTGCCGACACACCTTCTCGCGGACCTCGTCGGACGGCGCGCAGCAATTTTGAAGCATAATAAATGCCACGGGTATGGAGCCCTTAACCGCATCCGGTACTCCGATGACCGCGGTTTCCGCAACGCCTTCGCACTCCATGATTGCGCTCTCGATCTCCATCGTGCTTAACCGGTGTCCCGCTACATTAATTACATCATCTGTGCGGCCAACCACCCAGAAATGGCCGTCTTTGTCACGAACAGCGGCATCGTAGGTACAGTAACACCCCGGAATTCGTTCGAAGTATTCGCGGACGAAGCGCTCCGGTTCCTTCCACAGACCGCGAGTCATTGCGGGGAACGGCGCGCGCACGACAAGATTCCCGGGAGCGTTCGGACCGAGTGAAGTACCGTCGTCATCAACAACATCCAAACGAGCTCCAAGAAATTGACTGCCACACGAACCAGGTTTCATCGGGGTCAGCCAGGCCGCTCCGGCCAGCGGACATCCGCCCAGCTCCGTCTGTCCCCACAGATTGTTGATATATGCGTGGCTCTTGCCAAGCTTCTCGTTAGTCCAATGCCACGCCTCAGGGTTAAGCGGCTCCCCGAGCACGCAGATCACGTCGAGGCTAAGCCCGCAAGATTCCACAAGCGCTTCACCATGCCGCATCAAACCACGGATCACGGTCGGCGCCGTCATAAGCTTGTTCACATAGTACTTCTCCAGCACTTTGCAGAAGTGATCAGGTTGCGGCCAATCGAGCGCACCCTCGTAAAAAAGAGTAGTCACCCCATTCGCCAGGGCCCCGGCAATGCCCCAGATATGCATGGTCAACCAGCCGATGTCGGCAGTGCACCAGAAGACATCGTTAGCATGATGATCCAAATGGTATTTCGCATATATGTAGGCGTTCACAAGAAAACCGATTCCGGAGTGAATCACCCCCTTCGGCTTACCCGTGGTACCGCTGGTGTAGAAAACCAAACCAGGTTCATTGGCTTCCATAGCCTCCACTGGACACTCTGAGCTCGCTGTACGCATCAACTCATCCCACCAACAGTCCTGCCCAGCCTTCATATCCACCGAAGTTCCGGTTCGCTTTACTACCACGACTTTGCGAATGCTCTCTAGGCCTCGAATTGCCTCATCGACCTCTGCTTTAAGGGGAATTAACTTTCCCCGGCGACGGATGGCGTCAGCAGTTATAACTATCTTTGGCTCGAAAACTTCTATCCGAGTTCGTAATGCTGCAGAGGAAAACCCCGAAAAAATCGTATTGAAGATTAGTCCCAGGCGAAAACATGCGAGTACTGCGATCACTGCCTCGGGCAGGTTAGGTAAGAAAATCGCGACGGGATCGCCTTTTCCGAGGCCCAAGTTAATTAATACGTTCGCGAAGCGGTTGACTTCGTGGTATAGCATTCGGTAGGTATAAACCCTGGTTTCGAAAGACTCACTTTCCCAGATTAGCGCGGCTTTGTTGTCGGCGCCCTGGTTCAGGTGACGATCGAGCATGTTGGCACAAGGATTTGCCATCCCACCACAGAAATACTCGAAATGGGGCAGTTCGCCTTTGCGGACGGTGTGCCATGGCTTTAGCCATTCCAGTTGTGAGGCAGTTTCGGCCCAAAAACTATCAGGATCCTCCAAGGATCGTTCCAACATGTTCTGAAATGCGGCGACGCTTCCTGCATGCGTTTTCGCAGCCCGTTTGGGATCGGGCATGAGCAGGGTACTATTTCTAATCATCGAGAGTTCCGCCACACTGTTAGCCAT
>JBARKD010000452.1:0-9581 GCA_049800615.1 Acidobacteriaceae bacterium
TCTCAATGGAAACGCAGGCCTACCCTTTGTCATTCCGAGCGAAGCCGAGGAATCTGCAGTTTCTTGCCCAGTCCCACTCGCTCGCCTGAGCTCTAGAATTGTCCTCCCTTTGGTTTTGAAGGGGCGGGCTTTTTCAACCCCGCCGCCAACCGCGCACTAAGTCCCGAAGGGACGGCTGAAAATAGCCCAGGATGGAATCCTGGGCGCGCTGCTGACTCCCCATCACGTAACCAAATCTCGCTAGGGTTAGTTCGCACGCAGACATGCAACAGGTCAGTTGTTTTCGCTTGCCGCGCCCATACCGGATCAACTGATCACCGATCATGCCCGCTAGCTAGCTGTGACAGTCTCTTCCCAGGGCGTCCAGTACGCGAGTGCAAACCCCGGTACCATGCGCGCTTCTTCGCCGCGCAGCTTCCAGCATCCGCCATTTGCCACTTCCCCGGTGGCATATGTTGCAAATACTAGGCTTAAATCCGCCAATCGCAGCGCCTATTACCCTCGGCCGGCTTAACTCCTCGGAAGTAAGGGGTGTCCCGGAACAATACAATTGCGATCCCACCTTAGACACGGCAAAGTACCACTTAAGCAGTACACATACAACTTACGTCGTAGCGAACTTTTGCTTAATTGCCCAAGGAGGGTTTTATGAAAAATATTGCAACTGCTATGGTTCTCTGTCTCGGCGCTGCCACTGGCTTCGCTCAATGCTCGTCAGATCGTGTAAGCACTCACAAGGAAGCGCACCTGTCATCCGCGGTAATCGTGGCTACGGTGACCGCAGCCACAGCGGTCCCGGAGGCGTGGGATTTCCTGGACGGCGTCAACTACACGGTGCGTGTTGATTCCAAGCTCCACGGCAAGGCACGGGCCAAGAGCGAACTGACGGTTTTCAGCGAAAACAGCCCGCGTTTCTTCCCCATGTACGTGGGCCAGCAGTATGTTCTTTATCTCCAGCCCCAGTACGGCCGTTACCAGGTCGACAACTGCGGAAATTCGCATGCAACCGAAGAACTCGAATCGGCCAAACAGTCGAAACAGGTTGCAGCCCGGGGCTTCTAAGTTTGCCGTCCTTTAATTTGCCTTGGGATGAGGGGTATCGTGCCCGCGGTACCCCTCGGTTTTTCTACTGGAGAAGACTTCCGTTCTCCCCTCCGGTCTTGACCTCTTCCGGAGGAATCACAACAGCTGCCGCAACCTTGTCCTCTTCCTCGAGATGGAGCAGGCGGACGCCCTGGGTCGAACGGCCCGCGGCGCGGATGGTGTTGGTATCAATGCGAATGATCTTGCCGTATTGACTGATCACCATCAGTTCGGAGCTTTCATCCACCAGCAGGATCGCGCTGACCTTACCATTACGGGTAGTGGTCTTGACATTGATGACACCCCGGCCGCCGCGAGTCTGCAGGCGGTATTCGTCCACATCCGTGCGCTTGCCGTAGCCTTGCTCCGTAACAGAAAGAATCAGCGAAGGCGAGTGTCCACCATTGCCATTTTTCTTGCGTTCCGCCAGGGTCGCGGCCAGGCCGACCAGGTAATCGCCCTTCGACAGCTCAATGCCCCGTACTCCATACGCAGGGCGGCCCATGGAGCGGACATCGTTCTCGCCGAAGCGAATCGCCATGCCGTTATGGGTCGCCAGAAAGATAATCTGGTTGCCATCCGTGTGGCAGGCGCCAATCAATTCGTCATCGTCATCGATGCCGATAGCGATGATGCCCCGCGCCATCACATTGCAAAAGTCCTTAAGGGGAGTCTTTTTCACCGTGCCCTTGCGCGTGGCGAAGAAGATGTACTTGCCCTCTTCCTCGAGATTGCGCACCGGCAGGATGGTGCGAACGCTCTCTCCTGCTTGCAGGCTTAGCAGGCTGGCCATCGATTTGCCCTTGCCGGCTGCCCCCACATCCGGTATCTCATACACCTTGAGCCAGTAAACGCGCCCGGTGTTGGTGAAGCACAGCAGATAGGCATGGGTTGAATCGACAATGAGCTGGGAAACGAAATCTTCCTCCCGGGTCTTCATGCCCAGGCGGCCAGTGCCGCCCCGCCGCTGCTGCCGATAAATCGAGATTGGCGTCCGCTTGAGATAGCCGGAATGAGAAACAGTGACCGCGACTTGCTCGTCGGCGATCAGATCTTCCAACTGCAGCTCCGCGGTCTCATCCAGAATCTGAGTACGACGCGCGTCGCCGAAATCTTTGCGGATCGTTTCCAGCTCCTTGACGATCACGGCACGCAGCTTTGCTTCCGACCCCAGGATTGCCTCGTACTCTGCGATGCGCTCGCGGACTTCGGCCAATTCTTTCAGAATCTCGTCAGTCGAAAGCTGAGTGAGACGATAGAGCTGCAGTTCCAGAATGGCATCGATCTGGCGGTAGGTCAGGCCGGGTTCGCGCTCGAAAGCGGCGACTCCCGCCGGAGCGTCCAGCTTGATTACGATCTCTTTGGATAAGGAGAAGCGCCGCAGATTCTCTCGCGCCTCGGCGCGCGACCCCGATGCGCGGATAATGCGAATGACGCGGTCGATATTATCCAGAGCGATTTTGTAACCTTCGAGGATGTGTTCGCGCTCACGGGCTTTCCTAAGCAGGAAAGCGGTGCGGCGGCGAACCACGTCGACCCGGTGGTTGATGAAGTGGCGAATTGCGTCCGCCAGCCCCAGCTCCCGCGGCTGGTTGTTGACCACGGCAAGAAAGATCATGGAAAAGCTCTCTTGCATCTGCGTGTGCTTGTAGAGCTGGTTCAACACGATCTGCGCTTCGGCGCCCCGTTTCAGCCCGATCACGATGCGCATTCCGTCGCGGTCACTCTCATCACGGAAGTCATCTTCGGAAATCTCGGTGATGACTTTATCGTTTACCAGCTCCGCGATACGCTCGATCAGCTTTGCCTTGTTGACCTGGTAGGGAATTTCCGTAACGATGATCGCCTGCCTGCCGCCCTTGAGCTGTTCGATGGCTGCCTTGGCCCGCATAAGGAAGCGCCCGCGCCCTGTCTTATAGGCCTGCGCGATCCCTCCCCGCCCGTAAATGAAGCCGCCGGTGGGAAAGTCCGGGCCTTGCACATGCTGCAAAACCTCAGCCAGCCCGGCTTGCGGATTCTTGACCATCTCGATGGTGGCGCTGACGACTTCGGTCAGGTTATGCGGCGGGATGTTGGTCGCCATGCCCACCGCGATTCCATTCGAGCCATTAACGATCAGATTCGGAACGCGCGTCGGCAGCACCGTCGGTTCCAGAGTGCTTTCGTCGTAATTGGGAACAAAGTCAACAGTTTCCTGGTCGATGTCTGCCAGCATCTGACCGGCGATACGCGTCATGCGGCACTCGGTGTAACGCATCGCCGCCGGCGGATCGCCATCCACGGAGCCAAAGTTTCCCTGGCCATCCACCATGGGATAGCGCATGCTGAACGGCTGCGCCAACCGCACCAGCGTGTCGTAGATGGCCGAGTCGCCGTGGGGGTGAAAGACGCCCATAGCCTGGCCGACTACCTTGGCGCACTTGGCGTACTTCTTGTTGTACTCAAGACCCATCTCATTCAGGGTGTAGAGAATTCTCCGATGGACGGGTTTGAAGCCATCCCGAATGTCGGGTAATGCGCGCCCGATGATCACCGACATGGAGTAGTCGAGATATGAACGCTTCATCTCCTCTTCTATGTTGATGGGGATGAGGCGGCTAGCTTGGCCGTCCGGCGGGGTGCCGTCGCCGCCGTTTGAACCTAGCGGTAGAAGGGGATTCTGATCGTCTGCCATAAGAAGGTGGGCCTTAGACGGGAACTAACTGAGCGGTCAAGGTCTACTTAGATCATACGTGTTTCCCCCCTCCCCAGCAAGGCGCACGGGCCTATCTAAGTCTTTTTGCTGGAATAATTTGCCGTTATAGGAGAGAGAGGATGCCGGCTCCCGCGGCCAGCACGAGCAGACAGCCTGTGAGTGCCAGAAATAGAGGCCGGTAGCGGGTTTCCAGAAAGTCGGCAAACACGCCGGCAATGAACGTGAGCAGAAACGGGAGGGCCCAAAGGGTAGGCTCGCTGGAGATTCCCGGGGTAATCAGAAAAAGGAACAGAATAGCCAGGATAAGAGGGGCCGTGTTGCCAAAATAGCGCGATCTGCGGGTCGGCAGATAAAGCAACAGGGCGGTTACCGAAGCCAAAGCAACCGGGGCATTGGAAAGGCTCAGAAACCACTGGCGAGCAGGCTGGAAGGAGAACCAGATCCGGCCGGCGCCGCTGCGAAAGAAATAGCTGAAGGCGTCCGCACCGAAGTCGTAAGAGGCAAACAATAACAGCACGGTTCCTACGCTGGCGACTATCAGGATTGGCAGGATGTACGACCGCCGTCCTACCGCCAGGTACGCCATAAAGACAAGAGACAACACCAACGCGAGCAGAAAGGCAGCCACGTGGGACGCCGCCGTGAACGCCAGTGCCAACGTAAAGAGCACAATCCGGGAGCGCCATTTACGGCGCGGCCCCTGGAGAGCGTGGGCCACCCCGATCGCGGTATAGAGTGACGCGAACAATCCGAATGCGGTCAGGATCTCATTGTTGGGATAGGTGCTGGCGTGAATGACCACCGGCGAAAAGCAGTAGAAGCCAAGCGCGATAAACCCGCCCGCATTGCCGTAAAGCCGGCGCGTAACCCACCAGAGCGCGGATCCGAGGAAGATCCCGGCGAGCAGGAAGCCGCTGTGCTCGAGCAGCAAAACGTAACTAAGCTCATGGCGCATCTCCCAGGTGGAGGTGTCTGCGTTCTGGCCGGCAACTACGCGTTGCAGAGTGAGAGGCAGCCCGGCAATCCGGTATCCCAGGGTGCCATCAGCAATGTTGCCGCAGCTGGTGAAGTATCCGGCCAGGGGGTTCGGCTTCTCCCACATCTCGCGGCCGCAGCGGGCAAAGTCGTAGTCCCTGGCGCTGAGTTCCTGTCGGTGCAACACCCACAGGCACTGGGCCAGCAACAGCAACAACAACGCAGCGGCCAATTGCTGCGGACGATTGAACTTAAAGCCTGAGAACTTTAAGCTTGCGTGCGTTTTGCCTGAGAACGTGGGTATGCCGGGATTTTTCTTCAAAGCTGGGGCGGCCTGAAATGCGTGTTTGGCAGATAGCGACGCTCATTGGGAAAGCCGAAGAGGCGCCCGTAGCTGGTGTATCCGGCTTCGCTGATCCAAAACCAGGCCTGCCTCGATAAGGGAAGAGTGTCTGGCCAGGGTGCTACATGCATCCGCCAAGCCAGAGGATAGTGGCTAAAGATGAGGCTGGCGCGGCGCACGTGGGTGGGCGACGTAACCACGAGGGCAGAAGTCCAGTCATGGGCCTGCATAATCTTGTATGAGAAGTAGGCGTTCTGGAGGGTGTTCCGCGATGCGCCCTCAGCCAGCACGGCGGAATCGGCCACGCCCTGGGAACGGGCAAACTGGCGCATCACTTCAGCCTCAACAAAGCGGTTCTTTACCGCGCCTCCGGTCATCAGCAGCCGCGGGGCGAGGCCGGCGCGGTACAGCCGGATTGCTTCGAGCACCCGCGATTTGGCAACGGACCCGATGGAGCCGTCCTCGTTTGCCGGGTTGCCCAACACCAGAATTACATCGAATTGCGCCTGCCGCGTATCCTGCATGGGAATGGAAAAGTAAATGATGCAAATACAGGCAATCGCGGTCGCCAGAACGATCGCGGAAGCGCGCAGCATGCGAAGCCATCGTTGCCCTGCTGAAGAAAGCCCCGCTGAAGAAAGCATAGATGACTTTATTCTAGCGAGTCGGCGCGGGCGCGACTTGTGCCCTTACTGCTAATCTGATGCCAATGTCTGCCGACGAGAGTGAACCTGAACGGCTAGTCTCGGCTAACCGGGCGGATGAGGAACAATCTTTCGAGCTGAAGCTACGCCCCAAGTGGCTGCGCGAGTTCATCGGGCAGGAAAAGGCCAAAGAGCAGCTCGGCATCGCCCTTGCTGCGGCGAAGTCGCGTGGGGAGGCTCTCGACCATGTGCTCTTGTTCGGACCTCCTGGGCTCGGCAAAACTACCCTGGCAACCATTATCGCCAATGAACTGGAAGTGGGCTTTCAACAGACTTCCGGTCCAGCGCTGCAAATTCAGGGTGACCTGACGGCCATCCTCACTAACCTGCGAGATCGCCAGGTGCTGTTTCTGGACGAGATTCATCGCCTGCAGCCGGTGCTCGAAGAGAAGCTCTATACCGCGCTCGAGGACTACAAACTGGACATCATCATCGGGCAGGGTCCCTCTGCGCGAACTCATGTGATGGATATCCGGCCGTTCACGTTTGTCGGCGCCACAACCCGGCCCGGATTGCTTTCCTCGCCCCTGCGTTCTCGTTTTGGCATCCTGTTGCGGCTGGAGTTTTACACCGATGATGAGCTGCGGTTCATTGTTGAGCGCTCAGCGGAGGTGTTGAATGTTCCGATTGACCACGATGGCGCCGCGGAGATCGCCATGCGGTCGCGGGGAACGCCACGGATTGCCAACCGCTTGCTGCGGCGGGTGCGGGACTACGCCCAGGTGCGCGGCACCGGGAAGATTGACCGCGCCACGGCTGAGGCTGCCCTAAAGCTGCACGGGGTTGACGCGCACGGCTTCGACGATCTTGACCGCCGCCTGTTGATGACCATCATCGAGAAATATAGTGGCGGCCCCGTGGGTCTCAACACTCTGGCTGCTGCCCTGGCGGAAGAAGAAGATGCGCTCGAAGAGGTTTACGAGCCATTCCTGATCCAGATCGGGTTCCTCGACCGCACGCCAAGGGGCCGAGTAGCGACGCGGCTCGCCTACGAGCATTTTGGATTGCCGTTTCCCCGCAGACAACCGTCGCTTTTCTGATCTGACCAAAAGCTTCATCCGCGTGATTCTTACGGCGCCCCATTCTTGAAGATCTGCTCCGCGAGATGATTCTCTACCTTGGTCTGATCGCGCAACATTTCGTAATACGCCGCCCTGAGGAGCTGGGAGCGGCTGTCGCGCAATTGCTGGCGGATGTCTTGCTGTACCCGCGGGTCATTCAGCTCTCGCTGGCCAGCCGGCTCTTTTTCGATGAGCTTGTAGATCGCGTAGCCTCCGGGGATCTTTGCACCTGGCGTCAGTATCAAGGGGATGATGTCCGTCATCTGTCCCGGCTGCAGCTTGGAGATGGCAGCAAAAACCAGCGGCTGATTGCGCAGGCTCGACTCCGGAATAAAACCCATGTTTCCGCCGTTGTTAGCGTCGTTCGGGTTTTCCGACAAGTTCGCGGCCATCGTCGCAAAGTCTTCTCCGCTCTCCAGCCGGTTGCGAATCATTTCGATCTTCCTGCGCGCCTCCACATCGTTGCCGGCTTTGCTGTTTTGCAGATTGGCCCCCTGCTGCATACGGGTGGGCTGCGAAGTCACGACGATATCCGCAATGTTGTATTTGGGCTCGATGAAGTTGAACTGCGCCTTGTTGGCGCTATAAAAGTTGGTGACATCCGCATCGGTGATGTTGATGCGCGAGTTTACCTCTTTATTCAGCAGCTTCTCCGTAGTGAGATTGCGGCGGATTTGGGTGCGCAGGTCACCCAGTGTCAGGCTTGCATCGCGAAGATGCTTTTCGAATTCTTCCTGGGTATAGGGCGCCTTATACTCTGCCAGCTTGGCGTCCACCTCTTCATCGCTGGCCACGAGGTTCATTTTCTTGGCCGCCTGTTGCACCATTTCGTCGTCTATCAACTGCTTAAGGATGCCAAGCCGCGTCGCCTCCGCCTGTTCCCGAGAGGGCTGCTCCTTGTTGTTTCCCAGATTGTTCAGGTAGTACTTCTCTACTTCCGAGCGCAGGATCGGCTGTCCATTGACCGTGGCCACGACGTCCGGTCCATAGCTGCGCTTACACCCCGCAACACCGATCAGGAATACGATGCTGATCGAGGCGCAGAGCCAGGCGGCCGGCGCCTTGAACGGTGCCAGTATGCGTTCCAACTGTCTTTCTCCTCGTGGTCGCATGATCTCTATTTGGGGGATTGCGGGGTGGGGGCCGCCGGTTTCTTGTCCGCTTCAGCAACCTGTGGAGGGGGCTGCACACCAGCGTCTCGCAAGGCCCGATCGATGGCCGTCCAAAGCTCCGCTTGCGGCAACGCGCCGGAGATGCGCTCGCCATTGATAAACAATGTCGGCGTACCGTTGACGCCAAGGCCATCTCCCTGCTTCATGGAAGCGCGCACTGCCGCTTCATCCTGCTTGGCTACACAAGCGTCCAGTTTTGCCAGGTCCAATCCGGAACGCTGGCCTTCCTCATGGGTGAGCTTGTCGAGCGTCTTTTGAGGCTGCTGCGCGTCATGGTCGGTTCCGCGGATCTCGTCGCTATGGGTGTGAACATAGTCCACAAATTTCCAATAAGCGTCCGGGCTCTGGTCGGCAAGGCAGTTTGCGTTCACCGCCGCATGCATGGCCCAGGGATGAATTTCTACCAGCGGAAAGTCCTTGTAATAGAACCTGATCAGGCCTTTGTAGTGGTCCAGGGTGGAGGGGAAGAGCTGCTGATGCATGCGCGCGCAATAGGGGCACTGCAAATCATCAAAATTCACGATGGTGACCTTGGCATCCTTGGCCCCCCGCACAGGACGATTCTGGGTGGTGATCGTGTCCGACGGGCTATGGCTGATATCGAACCTCTCCAGGCGCGCTACCGTATTGCCATCGGTGGAGAGAAGGAAATTGACCACCGTCTGCTTCCCATTCTTGGAAAACGTGATGGGCAGGTTCTCGAATCCCGGGAAATCGCTCTTGCTGGTTGCGCCGATCGAGACTTCGACATTCGCCGGCACCTCAAATTGAGAACGCACCAAAACTTCAATCCGCCTATTGAGTTGCGAGGCAGGGACGGGAGATGCGACGTTCGAAGCAGTGCCGGGGGAGTTCTGCGCCCTGCAACCCGCGGAGAGAGAGACTAGCAGGGCCCAACCCAGGATACGGCGTACAGACAAGAAGACCACCTTTCCACAGCTCCATTAGAGCATTTCTCCGGGAATCGTGTCGCTTTCCCGGCGTCCGTTCAGAAGATCCGCTCGGCGTATTTAAAATATTGACTGCCTGCGGCGCCAACGCCGGCCAGGGTGAAGCGGAAAGTGCAGCATTCATTCTCATTGCGCACCGAACCCAGAGCCAGCCGGCGAAATTCGACGGACAAGCCGCAGCAGTCCCAGTTGTAGCTCGCCTGTACACCGCCATACTGCAGAGCGTTCTGAACGAAATCGTAGCCGGCGTTGGCGTCAACGCTAAATCCCCGCCGCGTAGGATCTCCGTAACCGAAGAGTAGACGCAGCAGGTTGTATTTCGTAACCTGGCTTCCCAGCGCCGTCGTGAACGTAGCATTCAGGGTCTGAAGGGTCGAATAGGCAACGCTTCCAAAGAAGTTGTCCTGATGGAAATTGGCGAAGATATTGCTGGCGTCGAGCCGTCTGCTTTTAAAGTCATAGTCCGCATCCCATTCCAGGTCCACGTGTTGACTGGTCCGGATCTGCAAACGCGAGATCACCGGAGAAGTGTTCCGTGGTCCGTTGAGAAAAGCGACGCCGGTCAGGTCGAGCGTGGAGGTGAGCACATTACGCCGCA
>JBARKD010000453.1:0-1960 GCA_049800615.1 Acidobacteriaceae bacterium
CCTGGGCGTGGGCGGCTTCGCCGCCATGAGAGCGCTCTCCACCCGCAACGCCGACCCGGAACATGCTTGCCGCCCGTTCGACAAAGACCGCGATGGTTTTGTCGTCGGCGAAGGCGCCGGCATCCTCATCCTCGAGGAACTGGAACACGCCCGCGCCCGCGAAGCCAAGATCCTGGCGGAGATCATTGGTTATGGAATGAGCGCGGACGCCTACCACATCACCAGCATGGCGCCCCACGGTGAAGGATGCCTACGGGCGATGAAGAATGCCCTGCGCAGCGCGAAGCTGGAGCCCGCCGACGTGGATTATGTAAACGCCCACGCCACCTCTACTCCGTTGGGCGACGCGCTGGAGACAGCGGCGATCAAGTCTCTCTTCAACGAACATGCGACCAGCGGCAAACTTCTGGTTAGCTCGACCAAGTCGATGACGGGTCATCTGCTGGGTGGCGCGGGCGGGTTGGAGGCAGGCATCACCATCATGTCCCTGCAACGCCAGATTGTTCCTCCCACCACTAATCTCGACGATCCCGATCCAGCCTGCGACCTGAACTACATTGCCAATGAACCACAAGCCGCGAAGCTGGAGGTTGCGTTATCCAACTCCTTTGGATTCGGCGGCACCAATGGGGCGCTCATCTTCCGCCGCTGGCGGGAATAGCCGCAAACCACTCTCTTGAACTGCTACATCCGTGTTATGAGGCTGCCACCACGGTGCAGTCCGGCGATGACACTTTTGTGTAATACGGGATGAATCTCTTGGTTCGGGAGCGGTTTAACGCGAGGAATGCCGCTTCAATCGTGGGATCATTAGCTAGTTGAACGCTTGCAGGAAGCGAGGCCAATTGAAGCGAATCGCCACAGGAATAGTTTGCCTTTTTTTCGCGGCGGCTTCATTTGCAGCCTGCACAAACACCATTCCGGTCTCCAAAGAGATGAAGGAATCGCAGGTTGTGATCATCGGCACCGTGATGTCGTCGCGCCAGGTGCCGCAATCCTGGGATACGCTGGATGGCACCGAGTATGTCATTCACATTGACCAGAAGGTCAAAGGCAAGCAATCGGGCGAAATCAGCATTTTCAGCGAGCACCGGGACGACGCCGTCGCCCTGGAGTCCGGCAAGCAGTACCTGCTGTTCCTCACCAACAATAATGCGCACTGGATGGTGAATACGTGCGGGAACTCCGGGCCGATGGATGAGGCGAGCAAGGTGATCCGGCAGATGGTGCACGTGGCCGGGAACGACTGATCTCGGAATCCCCGGCACTGCATCTTGGGACAGCCGTTGCTTCGGAGTGTGGGTCATAACAGGAAGCAAGAGGTGCCGCACCTACGGCGCTCCCACGGCACGCCCCACGGCACAGCGGGGCAGGCTGGAGCATCATCCATCGATGCCCCAGCCCTACCGGGCTGGGCTGACGTTTGGCGGGCTGGCCCTCCGGAGCGGCTGGGTTCTCTTCTGCGGTTCTCTCACGCAGGAGCTAATCAAGCTTTGGCCAGGAAATCCGGGTACGCTCCGGTCGAGATGACAATTCTATTTGAGCATCGTATTCCGCGTTTCCAGTAGTGGTCCGCGGAACTGCAGATCCCTCGGCTTCGACGGGATGACAAAGGAAAGGTTCGATTCGCAGGGAAAGTGGTTGCTGGTGATAAGGCGTTTTTCGAATCTAATTTGGACAGGTTTGGTTTTCAACCGTCCCTTCGGGACTGGTCCCGTTACACCATCATGAGTCGTCTCTTTTCAGCGAGTGCTGTCCAGTTCGGCCGATTAGAAAGCTAATTTTGACAAGTCTGAAGTTCAGACGTCCCTGCGGGACTGGAATCTAGAAATCCAGTTCTCAGACCCCTCTAAAGGCCATAAGGTACGTCTCTTGCCTCGCAGGATCGCATCCTGCATCCGTCAATGGCACTGTGACGGTTTCCTAAAAGGCCTTCTAGTACCCTGGTGCACACTCAGGT
>JBARKD010000454.1:0-4004 GCA_049800615.1 Acidobacteriaceae bacterium
GAGCTGCGGCCAGACCTCCGGTCCGAGCCACTGATCGAGGGACAGCATGTCGATCTCTCCGTAATTCGTCAACAGCTCCTCGATCTGCGCGCGATGGCGCGCCATCATGCGCTTCACTTGCTCCGGCGTGGGATTAGGCGCCATCCACAGTAACGAACCCAATCTCTTCTGCGATCCTCTCCAGTCCGGGTCGAGCTCGGGTGACAAGGGCACCTGCGCAGGGTGATCGGCATAAGGGCGGAAGTCGGCGTCGTACCAATCAGGATGGGAGAAGTAGAGGGAGATCCGCAACCCACGCTTGTGTGCGCTCGCGGTCAGCTCCTTGATCACGTCGCGACGAAAAGGCGTCTCCATGATCGAGTAGGCCAGATCGCAATTCTCGATCACAGGGCTCCCCGGACCGTCCCAGCGAATGCGGTTGCGCACGCGGGTCCTGGTATCCCACATGGAGAAGCCTTCATGATGCTTGGAGGTAAAGGCGAACATGCGCATGCCGTTGTCGGCGAACAGCGACGTCCACTCATCGGCGTCGAAGCCTGTCGGATTCCAGGTCTTGTACATCTGGTTGTAGCGCGCCCGGGCCGGATACTGCAGTTGGAGAAAGGGCCACGACTCACCATGAAACCCGGCCACTGCATAAAGTCCCCAATGGATGCGGATGCCGTACTTCATGTCGTAGAAGGCTTCGTAGGCCGCGGGAGAGGCCCAATGGTATCCCTTGATAGGAACTTCTTCGACAAAGTTACGAACCCTTTGTCGATGCGGGTCTCCCTCCGGTAGGCGATGCAGGGAGGAAGGTTCGTCTGCTTGATCCAAGGTTTCATTCATCAAGCCGTTCGCCAAGGCGTGGCGGGGAGATACGAAGCGAGAGCCGAACGCCAAGGCTGCGCCGGCGAGAAAGTTTCGTCGCTGCAAGTTCACCTCCGGAGATTGCGCAAGATACGAGGAATGAGACGGCCGTCCAGACTCGGGCAGGATTTAAGGAAAATTACGAACGATCACTGACATGGCAATAAACTACCCACATTGCCTGCACACGTCAAATCGTCCATCGTTGTCGCGGGGCAAAAGACCTGCGGGAATTCATGAGATTTCAATGGCCCATTTTCGCGCTTTTCAGCGCGCTGCCCGGTTTGCAGTGGATTGCCGCAGGTTTCTAGCGACGCACCCGCCAATCGTTCTTGTCTGAAGGCAGAATCTTCTGCAGCGTCTCTTCGACGCCGTATTGCACGTGAGCGCGCATGGCTTGGTCGGCTGCCAGGGGATCGTTGCCCGTGACTTCCTTGAGAAGCCGGCAATGAAAATCGGCCGGAAGCGCCCTGCGATGCACGGCTACGTCGAAAAACCAATTGTGCACGAGAACGTTATTCATCTCGATGGCTTGGCGGAGCTCCGGACAACGGGCAAACTCGGCGATGCGCATGTGCAGCTCAAAGTGATGCGTATGCACCACATACTGCAGCTCCTGGTCATCGTCGTCGCGGAAGCGGAGATAAAGGGTATCGAGCTGCTCGGCCATCCGCAGCAAGTCCAGCCGCTCTTTCATCGTCGCCTGCGCGCAGCAAAGACGAGCCGATTGCGCTTCCAGCGCCTCGCGCACCGTGCACCGGCCGCGCACCTCCTCGGGCGTAGGAATGCGTACGCGCGTGCCCGCCCGTGGCCGGCTCTCAACCAGCATGTCGCTTTCCAGCTGCTTCAGCGCTTCGGCTACCGGCAGCAGGCTGATGCCGAACTCCTCCGCCAGCTGCCGCCGTGACAAAACCTGCCCGGGGCGTAAACGCCCACGCAGAATACGCTCTCGAATAAGCAGGTAAGCTTTGCTGGATAAGGAGGAGCGGGACGATCGATCAAGGCCGGAAACAAGGGTCTTCATAGTTGGCAGGGGTTATTTGACGTGGTTTCATTTGCGATGTCAATTCATCATCCTCGCGGCGCTGTGTCGAGAGAAGAATGCTCGGATTCTCCTCAGTTTTAGGATTTTCTCTTGACCTGCAGGAAGCTTAGCCCTAGGATACTGAAATATCAATATGAGACGCAAAATTGCCCTTGGTCTTCTGTCGCTGCTGCTGGCTTGGAACCTTCCCGCTGACTCTCTTCCGCAGGGCGGCGGGCGACAGATGCGTCTCACCCTGCGCACCCGTGTGCAACCCTTCCCCACCGCTCCGGTTTGGACCGAGGCGCACTTCGACCAGGATTTCTCCGCCGCGAAATCAGCCATCATCATCACCGACATGTGGGACAAACACTGGTGCCGGGGCGCAACCGTGCGCGTGGGCGAGATCGCCCGCAGAATGGACCCCTTACTCAATCAGGCGCGGGCAGCAGGCGTGCTCATCATCCACGCTCCTTCCGACACCATGAGCTACTATGCGGAGGCTCCGGGCAGAAAACTGGCTGAGGCCGCCCCCCAGGCGATTCCGCCCGAGGAGCTCACGCTCAAAGAAGTGCCGTTGCCCATCGACGACAGCGACGGCGGCTGCGACACGCCGGGAGATAAGGAACACCAGGCCTGGAGCCGGGAGACGCCCCTGCTGACCATTGCGCCGGGCGACGTGATTTCCGATCGCGGCAAAGAAATCTATAACGTGCTGCAGCAACGCGGCATCAAAACCGTCTTCTTCATGGGCGTGCACGCCAACATGTGTATCCTGCACCGGACGTTCGGCATCCGTCAGCTTTCCCGCTGGGGTGTGCGCTGTATTCTGGTGCGCGACTTGACTGACGCCATGTACGACTCTTCCAGCAGGCCTTTCGTCTCCCATGCGGCCGGCACCGAACTGGTGATCGAATATATCGAGCAACATTACGCGCCGACGGTAACCAGCGGCGAAATCATGCAAGCTTTGTCCGGCCACTCTGCATCCGCACAGGCCTCCGGGATCGCGCATTAGAACTTGTTTCCCCTTGTGCATCCCGCTGCACCGTGAAGGCCGCCCTGAGGATGTCGCGGACCTGACGATCGCCGTGGTGCGCAACGACTACTTTACCGGCGAAACGGTCACGCTCGATGGCGGGCTAACCATGCTCATTGTCTGATTCCAGTTTCCGGGTTCTCCGCGGTGGCAGTAATTGCACCAGTGGCATGTCATTCTTTGCCGGGAAAACGCTGCTTCTACTAATTTTTGCGGCCATTTACCAAGAAAACCTAATTTTTGTCTTGACTTATTGGATTTACACTGCCATATCAGTATAAACCGTTTTTTCCTGAATTTCTTCCCAGAGGTCACATCGATGTCATGCTTGCGAACTCCCCTAGCCAGCCGTGCCACGCTGAACTGTCGCCCGATTCCCATGGACCTTTCCAAGCAAAAGCGTCTCACCCTGGCTGGGTTGGCGCTCGCCGCCACTATCGGGATGCTCCCGCTGGGCGCGCTTTGCCAAACGACTGCCGGCAGCATCACGGGGACGGTCGTCGATCAACAGCAGGCGTTTGTGCCCAACGCCACCGTGACGGCGACAAATCTGGCACAGAATGCGAACACCCAGGTCTCCACCGACAGCAAGGGGCATTTTGTTTTCCCGGTTCTGTTGCCCGGCCTTTATAACGTGACCGCGGTTGCGCCCGGCTTCGCGCCCGAGACTCGGACCGGCATCAACCTCAACTCCAACTCGCTGCTCACTCTTGATACCTTCCAGCTGAAGGTGGGAGCGGCCGCGCAGACGGTTCAGGTGCGCTCCAACGGGCAGGAGCTGGACGTCGACACCGCGCAGCGCGGGGAGAGCATCATCGGCGAGCAGATTCAGAACATTCAGGTGAACGGACAGTCCCCGCTCTTCTTCCTCACCCTGGTGCCCGGCATTTACACGCCCCCCAATCAATACGTGCAAAGCACGCAACAGTTCGGCAGCAGCTACGTGAACGGCAGCAGTTCCAACCAGCTACATGTCACCGTCAATGGAGGCACCAACGAGGACACGGGCGGTAACAGTGGCTGGATGGCTCCGCTTAGCCTGGATGCGGTGCAGGAAGTTAAAGTGCTGACTAACAGCTACGAAGCCGAATA
>JBARKD010000455.1:0-16278 GCA_049800615.1 Acidobacteriaceae bacterium
GCATCAGCGAGAGCCGGCTGAATGAAGATATTTACGAACTGGCTAGGGAGATGTACGGCATTACGACCTACTGGCACAAACGCATCGTGCGCTCGGGTAGGAACACGCTGGCGCCCTATGCCGAGAACCCGCCAGACCTGATGATCGGCAATGACGACATTCTCTTTCTTGATCTCGGACCCGTCTTCGAGAACTGGGAGGCGGATTTTGGACGGACCTTTGTCATCGGCTCAGACCCGCTCAAACTTAAATTGCGGGATGATGTTGGCACAGCCTTTGCCGAGGGGAAGCGATATTTCGAGGAAAATCCCGATATCACGGCGCGCCAGTTCTTTGCCTATGTCGTGTCCCTGGCGCATAAGTTCGGCTGGGAATACGGTGGACCTATTGCCGGTCACCTTATCGGCCAGTTTCCCCACGAAAAGATCTCCGGAGACAAAGTAACCCTGTACGTCCATCCGAACAGCCATTTACAGATGCAATCACTCAATGAATCAGGCCAGAAACGCCATTGGATTCTGGAAATACACTTTGTTGATCGGGAACGCCAGATCGGCGGCTTTTTCGAAGAATTGCTGACGGTAGATGGACGCAATTGCTAGGCAGCTTCGTCGTAAAAACCCTCGTCGAGGTCTCCAGCCGAATGCCTTTCCAGTCCCAGCTCGATAACGGTTCTCAGTGGGTCCGGCCCGAACAAGACCCAGGCGAGACACTCCGTCGCTTTTCGTTTGAGGTGATTCCACATGGCATGAAGTGGCGAAGTTGACCTGCCGTTAACATCGGGGGTCAAATCGGCTGCACCGAGGCGGGGGGGCTTCATTACGTGTGGCCTCGTCTAAAATGCTATATGACTGGGTTGGCGCCGTCGAGGTGCGCTCGGTGAATTTGTTCAACGAATGAATCTTCCAGGGCATCCCAAACAAAAACTTTACACTCACGGATCCGGCCCCGGTAAATACACGCCTCCTGGAACACCGATCCGCATGAGTGAGGATGGGGCTGTCGCACAGGTATTGGCTAGACGTGTTTGCCAGGAAAAAAGGCTATTGGCAAAAGGAGGACGATGTCCGAGCACGCAGCGTTGAAGAGAGAATTGTCCGTGGCAGTATTGGGCGCCGCCGGACATACCGGACGATTTATGGTTCGAGAGTTGCTGCGCCGCGGCATTACGCCGATAGCGGTGACCCGCAACAGTGCTGCTCTCACCGCGGCCTTCCCTGGGGAGCGAGGAATACTTTGCCGCGAGGCGTCTATTGAGAACGCGGAGCGGCTTGCCCATGCGCTTGATGGCGCTGCGGCCGTCATCAACTGCGTAGGCCCGTTTTTCGAAACGGCCGACGTCGTGGCAGGCGCCGCTTTACGTCTTGGAATCCACTATCTCGATGTGAGCGCCGAGCAACCTAGCGCCCGCGACCTCCTGGACAAATACGATGCTGCCGCGCGCGAGGCCGGCATCGTCATCGTGCCGTCCATGGCCTTCTATGGAGGGTTCGCCGATTTGCTGGCCACTGCTGCGCTGAAAGACTGGCAGCAGGCCGACGCCATCGAGGTCGTCATTGGTCTCGATAGCTGGCATCCCACGCGCGGCACCCGGCTAACTGGCGCAAAAAACACCACGCAGCGCATGGTGATTGCCGAAGGACGGCTGACCCCGGTCCCTTCCCCTCGTGCGCAGATGGACTGGGAATTCGGCAATCCACTCGGCCGCCAGACCCTAGTCGAAACCCCCTTCTCCGAGATCGTCCTGATCTCGCATCATGTGCAGACGGCCGAACTCCACACCTGGCTAAGCCGTATCGCGCTCGACGAACTGCGTGACCCGAACACCCCTGAGCCAAAAGCTGCGGATGAGACGGGACGTTCGAGCCAGCGTTTCGTAGTGGACGTGGTGGCCAAACGTGGCGGCGAGGTAAGGCGCGTCCGCGCACAAGGGAGGGACATCTACGCTTTTTCCGCCACACTGCTCTGCGAGGGGCTCGAACATTTGCTTCGCGGAAATTGGCGTAGCCTGGGAGCGCAGCCTCCGGGTGTGGCCTTCGACGTGAACGCGATTCTTTCGAGGCTCCCCCTCGACTCTCTGACTTCGACTCAGTGACTTCGAGGGACAGCTAAAGAATGCGGTGGGCACACCGGATTGTCGTCATAGCTGGCCGGGTGTGCTGGGAACGGAAGCCGCTACCCTCAGCCCAGTACGCAATCTGGTTATTCTTTTCTTGAATTCATAACGCAGCGCCTTCACGACGCCTTTGCGGGCTGACTGCCATACGAGGTGCGCATATTCCTGGCGCGGAAAACGGCGGAGTGCACGCTTCAGCTCGCCACGTGGGAGTGACCCGCGGTTATCAATCATCGAATTGATGTAACGCCGCCGGTCAAGCACCGGGTGAAGGAAGGAATCATTGACCGCCGGTACATCTTCTTCCAGCTTTGGAGGAAACCAAACGTAGCGAGAAGCGTCACCAAACTCCTCAATCGGTAACCAGGTCATGCCCGCGCGCTGCACCTCGGTCGGGACGAACAGCTCACTATTGGGCCACTCGACAACCGACGGATCGGATGACATGGCGAGCCGGCGCTGATACAGCAGATGCAAGGCGCGGGAAGAATAGAGGGACACGCAAAGCAGGGCGCGGCTAACCTCGTTCAGCGGATACACATTACGCTGATAGGGCGTCCAATGCCATTTGTGGAAGTCTGAGAACATGGGTAAAGCAACCAGATCGGCTCCTCGTGACGCCGCACCGATAACGAATTGCTCTAGCGCGGATGGCACCACGCAGTCATATTCGACGAACAGGTAATAGTCGTAATTTGGGCATTGCTCCAGAAACTGATAGTGGGCGTAATCCGGATTCCACCACAGCACCCCACCCGCTGGAGAGCGCATTGCCAGGCCAGTAGTCTCAAGATCGGCGGAGGTAAAACGGATCACGCGCTCGAAAGGTATCGGGCCGGCCGATCCCCCGGTCTCATCCAGCGAGACGTAGAAGTCCATCCCTCCGCTGGCTTCCGCCAGGCGCTGCGCCTGCCGTTCGACAAAGGGATCCCAAGAGTAAGCTTTGAAGACAACAGCGCAATTGGGGACAGTCCCGGTCATATTTGTCCTTGCTGCTGAACGGGTCTCGGCGGAAGGTGAGCATCATGGGCGACCTGGGCCAGCCGGCGCCGTCTGCTGGTACGGCTCGCGGCGGCATATACCCGTGGAACGGCCTTTTCGATGCGCGGTAGCTTTTGCGGCCGGCTCGTCCGTTCTCCGGAACGTAGGAAGGGACGAAGGCATCTGACCACCTGGTCAACTTCCTCATGGGTCATTTCATCAAAGAGAGGCAGGCTGATGATTCTCGCGGACACATCGTCGCAAACCGGAAGCCTGCCTGCCACGCAGACTTTCTGGAAGTAGGGCTGCTCAAATAGATGAGGACAAAAGTAAGCTCCAGTGGCAATCCCCTGCTCACCCAATGATGTGCGAATTGTCGCCCTGCGCCCGCCCACTGCGGATGGCAATAAGGCGGGCACGAATTGATGAGCCTGCGAACCTGGCGCTTTGGGTTGAAACTGCAATTCGGGGAGTGCCGCGCGATAATGGGCGAACAGTTCCGCGCGGTAGGCCACAATGCGGTCGTAATCGGCAAGCCGTAATTGGCCGAGCAAAGCAACCACTTCGCTGACTTTGCCGTTCAGACCGGGCATGGTTGCCGTGCGCGGCTCACCAAAACCAAAACTGCTCATGGTGCGAAGGCGCGCGATCCGGGCAGGATCCGCGCTATAGATCAATCCTGCCTCGCCCACGGCAAAGGATTTGGTTGCGTGCATCGAGAATGCAACGCTTCCCGCAAAGCCTGTACCGAAACCTCGGCCGCCCGCGTCAAACGTGCCCAGTGAAGCAGCGCCATCGACCACGACAGGCACGCCGAGCTGACTGGCAAGTTTCTGATAGCGCTCCAGGCCGATGGGGTAACCGAATGTCGCGTAAGGGATGATGACCGCAATTTTGCCTGCGTACCGGGCCAGCATTTCCGACTCGGCCGCGGGATCGGCTGCCCAGCTCTCTGCATCGATGTCACAGAGGAGCGGAGTCAGGCCACACCACAGCGCAGCATGCGCAGCCGCTGCGAATGTGAAGCCCGGCATGAGGGCAAACTTTCCCCGGGTATCTTCGCCGGCCACCTCTTTGATCGCCAGCATAAGGCCTATGGTCGCATTGCAAACCGTCATGCAAGCGCCCTCGCCGCCAAAAAAACGCGCCAGCATCTCCTGCTCGAAACGCGTATTGATCGGACCGTGATTGCTGAAGACTCCACTCTGCTCCATTGCCTGCAATTCGGCTATGGCAAGGGAGAGCTTAGCCGGACTGGGACGAACGAAAGGGATGTTCATATCTCGAGCTCCTGGGCAGCCTTGATATGTTGGCAAGATGCAAGCCCGAAGGGCTCGAGCAAGTCGTCCTCGCTGACGGACGGATTTAGAATGGCGTCGACAATCATTCCGCCGACCTCACTTTGCCATAGCCAAAGGCCGTTTGCCTGGCCCCTAAAGCTCGGTTCTCCGCCAAGCTTCCCGTGGGGCACAAAACCAGCGGCCAGGCCGATCGCAAATGCATGAGGGATCGCATTGCCGTCTACGTCCAACACGCGGCAGCGCCCATCCACAAGCGGCGCCTTCGGTCCTGTTTCGACGAATAGTGGAATCCGTTTACCTGCGAGGTCGAAGATGGGCAGCGCGTGAGGCCGGTAACCCAAAGCAGCAATCACCAGATCCGCATTGTCCAGCAACGCCGCGGAAGACGAGTCATCCACTCCGAGTCGGTGCAATTGCAGACGTGGCTCAGGAGCGCGCCCGCCGATACCACGCGCTTGCATGATCAACTCCCGCGACTCCAACCTGAAGCCGCTCAAGCGGAATACGCGCCCGCTGAGGGGACAAATGTCATCGGGCCCAAATTCCGTGTATCCCTCCGCCAGGGCTGCCGCCACGTTGGGATAGAAGATTCGCAGTTCCCGCCGGTGCAGGATGGCAAGACCACCCCCATCGAACGTGACATTAGGCAAACGGTGAAGCATGGCGTAGGCAAGCGCTGCGGCGCTGGTCGAACCGCCGATGATGGCCACGCGTGGAGGCCGGCCAAGAGCAGCCAGACGAGCACCCATCTCTCGAAATCCCGCATCACTGAGAACGTCGCCGGATTGCACCAGCTTTCCGCCCCATCGCTCGACAAGATTGACCCCGGCGACTCTCTCCGCCCGAAGCCGTTCCAGTGGCTGGGATGCTCCAGTGGCAAGCACTACATTCCGCGATTCAATGGTTTGCTGGCGTCCTGTCTCTACATCGCGGATTCTGGTAAGCCAGCCTGCTCGGGTCCGCTGCGTTGATACCGCCTTATGCCGGTTGAGGACCCGGCCGTTGGGTGTGACGGCAATCGCCTCGTGTATGCCCTGCCCGACGGCCGCAAGAAACTCCCCTGCCCGGCGAAGCGGGACGGTTTTGTCCCCTGCTCTCACGAACTCTTCCGCAATGGGGTGGCTTCGCAGTGCCGCAAGCTCGCTTCCGGGCGCCCCTGCGAGGCAATCCGCAAAAGTAAAACCGGTACTGTCGGAGTTTATGCACCAGCGGCCGATACTTCCCGCACCAACGGAGCCGGCCTGCTCCACAACCGCGACGCCCTCGTCCAGCAATTCTGTCAGACGCCCAAATCTATGAGCCGCAAGCAGAGGCGCCAGTCCTCCCGGGCCTCCACCGATAATAGCTACGCCTACACGATCGAAGCTCAATGTTCACTCGCTTGGGCGTGATCCTGAAATATGACAGGCGACGCCTTCAGAAGTTGCGGGGGGGGAGTTTTAGATAGCACTTTCAGGTCAGGCTTAGTCTTACTCGCCGGCGGGGGGACGTGGCCGCGATACATAGAGTTTTATCTCACCGTTCTGAGAATATGCAAATTATCAAGGTAACTTACTATTCTCGAAAGGTACCTATTTGTTACCGAATGGTACCTTTCGAAAGGTGTCCGCTTGGCCCAATTGGACGATGCGATAACTTGCGTACTCGTTTTCATTTAAGGCTTGATCACTATCTCGCTTTGTTGCTCCTCAATACCTCTTAAGTGGGACCGGGTAAGAAGAAGCGGCAATGTGACCGGGTTGCGCTTGACTGCGCTTGACGAGACAGTCTCCTCATTTTCCGATTAAGGCGACAGTCGAAAAATCGCCCGGAACTTATCTCCTGGGCTACTCAAACCATCTCGGCGCTACTTTGCTTGAAGGAAAAAGGAACGCACGGCGGGCTCCACGCCTTGGACAGGAAATCGCCTATGATTCAACGGTAACCATCACCTTCTTGCGCTCGTATTTCGACGCCTTTTGCGCCAACGCAACCGCGGGCAGCTCCACGTGGATATGAAATATTTGCCCCAACGCTATGCACACCGGGATGACCAGGAGGCACGCCCACACCGGAACCTCACCATGGCATAGAATGACGATCGCCATCACCACCGGTACATGGATGAGATAGAGACTGTAGGATTGTTTTCCCAGCCACAGCCAGTAGTTCTTTGCCAGCCATTGCTTCAGTTTGGCCGAGCCGATAATAGCCACGATGAGAAGAGCGGCTCCGATGGCAACGATTTCGTCATGGAAATGCGGCCATGGGGCCCAGCAAATTAACAATGCCAGCGTAAGGCAAAGCCACCCGAACATCGGGCGGCGGCTGGCAAACCACTCACCGATCTTGACGCGGTTCATCGCGATCGCGGTGCCAAGTACGAAGCAGCCTGTATAGCGGCAGCCAAGCGCCAACATCTCGCCTAGATCGGGATGTGCGGTCAGCAAATGCCTGGCCGCTTGCCCGAAAAGCAAAAGGAACGCATAGACCTGTACAGCGCCGACGTTGCGCCAGCGCAAGATGGGAAGCATGAGAAGCGGAAATATAAGGGCGACCCTCACCTCCCAGGTCAACGACCATACGGCCTCGTTGATGTAATCGCTGTGGTGATTGGTCAGAACCAGCAGCATGCTTGGCAAGGTGCCGGCATCCGGGTTGCGCGCCCAGCCCAATTCGTTGAAATAGACGCTGGCTTTTGGCAGAACATGACCGCCAATCAGAACGCTCGCCAGGGCCGCCAAGGCCATCGCGGCGATATAAGGAGGATAGATGCGGCAGAAGCGTCCCAGGATGAAACGCCCGAAGGATTGTGGCTTCCCGGAGAGCCACGGCAGGCAAAGGACGAAACCGCTCAGCACAAAGAACATGATGGCACGCTCCTGCCCCGCCCAGATCAGGCGGAGGGGCGTCTGGAGCAACAGGAATTTGCCGAAGGAAAGATGCGCCGGCACCCGGCTATACCATTCGTAATCTGCGAAAACGGGCAACATCAGCAGCGAATGGTGCAGCAACACCATGATCGCTGCGACTCCGCGCAAACCGTCAAGCGCGACAATGCGGCGTCCGGTATGTGCCGCGGCCTTTACCTGGTCATGAGCGCTAGAGATAGTCTGCACTGCAGCCGACTCCGCCGAAACCGTCTTTACGGGCATTTCGACACACACGCACGATGGGAACTCAAGACAATCTCCTTCAACATGGCTCCGTAAGCCGACCGGAACCCCTGGTACAGAGAGAGTTACTCAACTTATGTACGTACTACGCTGCCAGGGCTTTCCCTGTGCAGCGCTAGAGGATTACGGCCATCCCGCCGTCCGTCGATTATCTCGAACCATGGGTCATGCCCAGTCATATTTCCACTGGTCTTCCCATTCGCCGGTAACTGATTCGAACGCTGTGGTAATGAGGTGACTCTAAACGCTTTCCACGTACGGCTCGGGAAAGCATCTTTCAGTCGGTTCGTTCCGGCGCGATCTTGCGCACCCGACTCTGTTGTTAAGAATGCATGAATTTGCCGACCCAAATGTCACACCTGCTCTGGCGACGGTTGCGGCGGTTGCGGCGGTTGCCGCGTGAGCGCGAAGTGTGCTGGGCAAACTGCACGTTGGGCCGGGCATGTCGATCCGACGTGTCCAACATGTCCAAAAGATAACTTATACCAAGGTATCGCCAATACCAACGTCCAATGGTCTTCCCCGCAGGCCTCTGCTGTAATCCGATCGAACCGGTAGATACGGATTCGGACAAACGGATAAGGAGATAGAGCATGAAGATCTTGATGGTACTAACCTCGCATGATCAGTTGGGCAATACGGGCAGGAAGACGGGCTTCTGGCTTGAGGAATTTGCGTCGCCCTACTTCGTTTTTACGGACGCAGGCGTCTCGCTGACTCTGGCCTCTCCCAAAGGGGGACAGCCGCCTATCGATCCGAAGAGCGACCTGCCGGAGAACCAGACACCGTCGATGACCCGCTTCAAAAAGGACCCAGCTGCACAAAAAGCGTTGGCGCACACAGTCAAACTGGCTGATGTGAGACAGGAAGACTATGACACCGTCTTCTATCCCGGGGGACACGGCCCCATGTGGGATATCGCTGAGAGCGCTGATTCAGTTGCGCTTCTCGAGTCTTTCTACAACGCTGGAAAACCGATTGCTCTGGTTTGCCATTCTCCCGGCGTCCTCCGTCATGTCACATACAGGGGCGAGCCGCTGGTCAAAGGCAAACACGTGACCGGCTTCACCAACGGAGAGGAAGAAGCAGTGAATCTTACACACGTTGTGCCCTTCCTCGTAGAGGACGAACTCTTGCGGCTCGGTGCGACCTTTGAGAAGGTCCGCAATTGGGAGCCCTTTTCCGTCGTCGATGGGCGCCTGATCACCGGCCAGAATCCCGCATCGTCGACGGTCACCGCCCAGGCGCTCCTGAAGATGGTTTTCGCGGAAGTAGCCGCCTAACGTGTTGAGAACCGTTTCGAATGAGGGCCACAGGATTGTGCCCGGGCAATTCTCAGCCGTCCCCGTGGGACTCGTTGCCCGGGCCGGGGTCCGCGACGGCATGAGTATCAAGGATACAAAAATGCGGTGCAAACTCTGGCCCATGCTAGGCCTGCTGGGTCCCGCCCTTCTCGGCGGAGGATTGGCCCTTGCACAATACAGCGCGCCAGCCACGCCGGCGCCATACAATCCGATTGCTCTGGCCGAAGTGACAGGAGCACCGCGCGCAGCCGTTCAAGCCGGGCAGAATAACTATCAAAACCTTTCCCAGAATCCATATCTCGGAGGAGTTCCTGGCGGGAAACTCAACGCAACGCCGGTGCCGCTTTCCCTGGAAGACGCCGTCGCCCTTGGACTCAAACAAAATCTCGGAGGAGTCCTGGCCACGGATGCAGTTACCGACGCTCGGGGACAGCGCTGGCAAGCGCTGAGCGAGCTGCTTCCCAATGTCGTCACCGATACGGGTTTCGGAGTTCACCAAGTCAATGTAAAGGCCGCCTTCGGTCTGACCATTCGTGGGGAACCTCCGATCATTGGTCCATTTGGCTATTTCGACTCGCGCGCTTATCTCACGCAATCCGTTTTTGACTGGTCATCCATCGAGCGGGCGCAAGCTTCAAAGGCGCAGCTGAGGTCGGCCGAGTTCGGCTCCAAAGATGCTCGCGAGCTTGTCGTGCTTGTGATTGTCGCCAACTATTTGCTGGCCATCGCCGACCAATCGGAGGTTGAGTCGGCCACATCTCAACGGGACACCGCCAAGACACTTTTCCAACAGACATCCGACCAGAAGACCGCGGGCCTTGCCTCTGCCGTGGACGTTCTGCGCTCACATGTGCAACTGCAATCGCGCGAACAGAAACTGATTGTCGCCAAAAACAATCTGGCAAAAGAAAAGCTGGTCTTGGCGCGAGCTATCGGTCTGCCTCTGGGCCAACAGTTCGAGATCGTCACCGACATCCCTTTTCGAGAGCTGACGGCCTCGGGTCTCGATGAGGCGATCCAAAGCGCCTACAAGACTCGCCCTGATTTTCAGAGTCAGATTAATCGCGTCCGGTCCGCTGAGCTCGGGAGAAAAGCCGCTTCGGCCGAGCGGTATCCATCGCTAGGTGCGGAAACCGACTACGGTCTTTCTGGAGTCAACCCGGGCTCATCCCATGGCACCGTTGATGCCGCTGCCACACTCCGCATTCCTGTTTTTCAGGGCGGGAGAGTACACGGGGACGTTCTAAGGGCCGACGCCGCGCTAACAGTGGAAAGAGAGAGACTGGAAGACGCACGAGCCAGGATCGACCAGGAGGTTCGCTACGCTTATCTGGATCTGGAGTCGTCTGCGCAAGAAGTTTCTGTCGAGAAAAGCGCGGTAACTCTGGCCACTCAGAATCTGGAGCAGTCTCGAGATCGATTCACTTCAGGAGTTACAGACAACGTTGAAGTCGTTCAAGCACAAGATGCGCTGGCAATCGCCAATGACGCCTACATTGCCAGTGTTTATAGCCACAACCTCGCCAAAATATCTCTGGCCAGAGCGACCGGCGTCGCGGAATCACGCTTTGCTCAATATGTGGAGGGAAAATGAGTACCGCTGAGCAAAATCCGGCAACGAATCCACCGCAGGCGACTCCGCCAAACGCCCCAGCGGGTGACGACGGCGCAGCTGACCCATCAAAATCGGCTTTTCCCAGGAGGCGCTCCTACAAACGTTGGATACTTCTTGCCTCTCTCATTATCCTGGCGGTTGTTGGTGCATTCCTCTGGCACTATTTTTCCGGCTTCGAATCTACCGACGATGCGCAGGTGGACGTTCATCTTTACCCTGTCAGCGCTCGCATCTCCGGATATATCCAGAAGGTCAATGTTGAGGACAACCAATGGGTCGAGGAAGGTTCCACACTCGTGGAAATCGATGCAAAAGACTATGAAGTGGCATTGGCAAAAGCACAGGCAACGCTCGACGCTTCAGGTGCTGCCGCGAAAAGTTCGAATATCGATGTGCCCATATCTTCCGTCGATACTTCAAGCCAATTGAAATCCACGGCCTCGGATATTAAGAATGCGGAGGCGGCGATCCAGGCCGCGGAAAAGCGGGAAGCCGCCGCCCACGCCCGCATTTTGGAAGCGCAGGCCGAAAATGTAAAGGCTCAGGATGACGTCACGCGCTATCGCTTGTTGCTAACGAAGGAGGAGGTACCCAAGCAAATCTACGACCATGCTTATGCCGCCGCAGCAACCGATGTCGCCGCCGTAGCTGGGGCAGAAGCAGACGAGGCCGCGGCTCAACAAGCCGTTCAAGAAGCGCACAGCCGCCTCACGGAGGCTGAGGCGCACTACGAAGATGCCCAAGCCGGGCCGCAACGCGTTGCCTCGACTCGCGCCAAAGCGCTTTCAGCCGTGGCCGACGTACAGCAGAAAAGAGCTGCCGTCGAGCAAGCGCAGTTGAATCTGGGATATACCAAAATATTTGCACCTGTCGCCGGGGAGGTCACGAAAAAGGTTGTCGTCGGATTGAATGTCGATCCTGGGGAGCAACTGCTCACCGTGGTTCCCCTGGATCAGGTCTGGATCACCGCGAATTTCAAAGAAACTCAACTCAAACACATGCGCGTGGGCCAGAAAGCAAAGATTAAGCTCGACTCGAACGGCCGCACTTATCAAGCTCATGTGGACAGTATTGCGGGAGCCACGGGACCCATCTTCAGCTTGCTGCCACCCGAAAACGCAACCGGCAACTACGTGAAAATCGTTCAGCGTGTTCCCGTAAAGATCGTCCTCGAGCCAGGCGAAAATCGCGACCGCCAGCTTCGCCCGGGGATGAATGTCGAAGCGAAAGTGTACTTGCGATGAGCGCTGCAACGCTGGCTCTTCCGTCGGAGCCGGCCGTCTGGCGCCCTAGGGTCAATCCTTGGGCGATCGCCGCCACTGTGTCGATGGCGGCGTTTATCGAAGTCCTGGACACCAGCGTTGCCAATGTTGCTTTGCCTTACATGGCGGGAGATCTGGGAGCCAGCTACGACGACAGCACTTGGGTACTCACTTCGTACCTCGCTGCGAACGCGATCATCCTGCCTATCAGCGGATGGCTCGCGGAGATGATCGGCCGCAAGCGCTATTTCATGCTTTCGCTTGCTATCTTCACGGTGAGTTCACTGCTTTGCGGCTTAGCGCCGACTCTGCCGGTATTGCTGCTTTTTCGAGCTGTGCAAGGCATTGGCGGCGGTGGATTGCAACCGATGG
This sequence comes from Acidobacteriaceae bacterium, assembly GCA_049800615.1. Classification (GTDB taxonomy): domain Bacteria; phylum Acidobacteriota; class Terriglobia; order Terriglobales; family Acidobacteriaceae; genus PALSA-350. The sequence goes on from JBARKD010000455.1 coordinate 12,107, forward strand.
CACAAGCCATTCTCAATGATACGTTTCCTCCAGAACAGCGCGGTTCCGCGTTTGCCGTCTACGGCATCACGGCGGTTCTCGCGCCTACCGTCGGGCCGATGCTCGGCGGCTGGATTACTGACAACTATTCCTGGCGCTGGATATTTTTCATCACGCTACCCGTCGTCCTCCTCGCTCTTTATTTGACTCACACCCTGGTCGAAGATCCGCCGTTCCTCCGTCGCTTAAAGCGCGGGGGTATCCGCGTGGACTACATCGGAATATCCTTACTGACCCTGGGCGTGGGTTCGCTGCAGATACTTCTGGACAAGGGGCAGGAAGACGACTGGTTCGGCTCGCACTTCATCACCACCCTGGTGATCACCGCGGCGGTTTGCCTGATCTCGCTGGTCATCTGGGAATGGTTCCGCAAAGAGCCGATTATCGATGTCCGCATGTTCAAGAGCTTCAACTTCGCGACGGCGAACTTAATGATGTTCATGATGGGCTTCATGCTCTTCAGCACCCTGGTCTTGATTCCAGAATTTTTGCAGACGCTCATGGGCTACACGGCGGAACTTGCGGGCCTCGTGCTGTCTGGCGGCGGAGTTGTCTTGCTGCTGATGATGCCCATTGTCGGCCGGCTTACCTCAAAGATTCAAGCCAGGTGGCTGATCGCGACCGGGTGGCTGTGCCTTGCCATTGGACTTTTCTATTGCGCGAACCAGATTGATCTGTTCGTCAGCTTCCGCTTTGCCATGTGGCTGCGCGTCGCCCAGGTCGTAGGAATCGGATTCCTGTTTGTTCCCATCACTTCAGCAGGTTACATCGGAATTCCCCCGGAGAAAGGTAATAGCGTCTCCGGCATCATCAATTTCATGCGCAATATCGGCGGCAGTATCGGAACCTCCGTCGTGACCACGATGATTATCCGGCGGGCTCAGTATCACCAGCAAATCCTCGTCGGCCACATCACTCCGGATTCCCCGGCATATCGTGCGGCGCTTCACACGCTGGGCTCAAAAATCGCGCACTCTGGGCTTCGGGCCGCGGACGCCCACGACCAGGCAATTGCCAGGTTCTACGAATTGGTGCATCGCCAAGGCGGCGCACTGTCCTACATGGACATCTTTTGGGTCCTGGGCGTGCTCTGCTCCATCATGTTCGTTCTTGCATTTTTCCTGAAGAAGAATGATCCGGGAGCAGGCGGGAATGTAGCGGTGGGCTGAGGATAAACGCCATGGTTCAAGCCATCACAATTGAGCGCGAGTTCGGCTGCGGAGCATCCGAAATTGCCCGTTTGGTCGCCAGCCGCCTTGGATGGAGTCTGTGGGACGAACGGCTGACCCAGGAAATCGCACGGCTCACCGATAGTACGCCCCAGGCGGTCGAGCGGAGAGAATGGCGAGCTGATCCTCTGGTATACAGGCTTTTCCAGGACTTTCTTCGGGGCGCGTTTGAGGGAGGCTTGCCCCCCTCGAACAAGCTGCACTTGCTCGATGCGCGCCGCATCGCCGCTGTTTCAGAAACAGCTGTCAAGACCGCCCTTTCCAGCGGCCCGTCGGTAATTGTCGGTCGAGGTTCGCAATTTTATCTGCGCAATCGCAAGGATGTCTTCCATGTGTTTCTCTACGGATCCAGAGATCATAAGATCCGCAGAGTGATCGCCCAGGGCGTCAGTCAGAACAAGGCAATCGAACAGGTCGACACAACGGACAAAGCGCGAGCTGCATTTGTCCGGCAATATCTTGGGCGGCAATGGCCGGATCCGCAGCTATACCATGCCATGTTGAATACCGAGATGGGGGAATCACTTACGGCCACGATGGTGGTTGACTGCGTTCAACAGTTTGCGGCTAACCCTGGGCCCGCAGACGAGTAGCGAATCGACGAATCAGAACGGTCGAAACGAATCGCGACGAGTGCGCGGACTCAGTGAATCGAGGCTGTCAACACCACTCCAAAGTGACCCAGTAGCGCAGCGGCGGGGACTTGGACTGTACCGTTGCTGATGGTGTAGGCCGTCCCTGTCAGTTCGTCCGTCAGCTTGGTTCCATCGGGAATGCTCAATTGATACGCGGGGATAGAAGCGGAGTGACCCACCGTATCATTGTTCAGGACCACAATTGCCCAACTGGCTGAATCCCAGCGCCCATAGCTGTACACCTTGTTCGCGTCGTCAATCAGAAGCGTCTTGAAAGATCCGTCGCTGAAGGCGCTCACCCGTTTATGAACCTTAATCAACATCTGATACAGCGTCAGCAGATTTTGATTCCAGGTACTGCTATTCCAATTGAAAGTGCGCCTGTTATCCGGATCATTATTGCCGGTCAATCCGACCTCATCTCCATAGTAGATGGCCGGCGAGCCCACATACGTCATTTGAAGAATGATGGCGAGCTTCATTTTCCACTCGTCTCCCCCGGCACGCCACAGGAAGCGCGCGGTATCGTGTGTGCTCAGCGAGTTCATCATGGCGAGCTGGGTGGGTCGGGGATAGTCCGCTTGTGTGCCTCGAAGCCACTGGTCGAAGCTGGTCACGCTCAAGCACTGCCCGGGATTTTCACCATGTACATTCTGGCAGTTGATCCATTCGGATATTGGGACGTTGAACCCGTTATAGTTCATCACCGCGTCCCATTCCTTGCCATTCATCCACGCATTCGCGTTCTGCCATTGCTCGCCGAGCATCAGAGCTTCAGGATTAACGCCTTTCACATAAGGTCGAATTTCCTGCCAGATTGCGTGATCGTCGGTACCTCCGCAACTACCCGCATCGGGCTCGCTGCTGATGGAGACCAGGTTGTCAGCCACGTCATAGCGCCAACCATCGGCACTGTATGGAGGCTTCAGATAGGTCTGCATCACAGAATCGGTCCGGCGGTACAGATCATCACGCAACTCCGGGGAGCCGTAAGTCAACTTAGGCAAGCTCGTATAGCCGCCCCAATCGCAATAAACTCCCGGCCAATTCAAAAACACGTAGCGGTCTGACCAGATGCTGTTCTGGCTTTCGGCCGCCCCATTGGTCGTATACAAATGTTGTTGGTCAAACCACCGGTTAAAGGTACTCGTGTGATTAAACACACCGTCAAGCAACACCGAGATCCGAACATTGCTGCTGGTGTGAGCCGTGCTGATCAGCTTTTGTAGATCCGCATTCGACCCAAAGTGCGGGTCGATCGTCATGTAATCCTGGGTGTCGTATTTATGGTTGCTCGGTGATTGAAAGATCGGGTTCAAGTAGAGCGCGGTCACTCCCAGCGTGCCTTTCAGGTAGGGATCGATCTTCGTCGCAATTCCGGCAAGATCGCCGCCAAAAAAATCATCGCCGAAACCCGGATTCTCTGGTGACTCTGACCAGGAGTTATGCTGATAGGCGCAACGTCCGAAATATACGTAGCTTCCGTTCGGACACTGAGCATTAACGGGCAGCACCGGCGTACTCGATTTAAATGGCAAGTTGTTACTCGGGTCGCCGTCGTTGAAGCGGTCGGGGAAGATTTGGTAATAAATTGCTCCTTTGGCCCACTGCGGCGTGTGGAAACCAGGAACGATCCAGAAGTCTCCCGCGGAAGGCTCAGCGGCGGTAGTGCCACCCGCGTTTAGCCATGCGGTCGCTGTCCCGTCATTGATTTGGAAGCGGTAATACTTGAGTGATGCGGAAGCCGGCACCGTTCCTTGCCAAAACTCGAATCTGCCCGTCGCATCGGTGTTTGTCCTGCTCAGAGGAATCCAGTGGGAGGAACTATCCGCCGTGTCGAAATACTTGATGTTGGCGGTTGTGATGTCTCCCTGGAACACACGCAACGTGAGCACGACAGGTGTCGTACTGGTTGATTCGGTCGGGTTCATGTAAAGAGGACCCTGATCAGAAAATAAGCCGTCCCATTCCACGTTGTTGTCGTTACTCGCAGCTTGCAAACGCCACGCCGGCCCGGCGAGAAACGCTATCAACCATGCCGCCAAAATGAATTTGCGGAGCTTCGGATAATGCCGGACTCGGCTGCCAGTGCCGGACCCACTGAAACTGCGGGTGCTGCCCGGTGGCGCGGAATTGACAAGCAAAAAAGTTTTGACAAGCTTGCGCACGATAACCTCCTGGATCAAATCCCACGGCAAACGGGCACTACCAAGTTAGTACGCCAACTTAACTAGCGGCAAGCGGTCCGGTCTTCTTAATCCCCGGCAGA
>JBARKD010000456.1:0-1728 GCA_049800615.1 Acidobacteriaceae bacterium
CCACAGTCCATAGGTTGCCCGCAGGATCGATACGGATGCTGTGCGGAATCTTGTAGTCCCCCTTACCCCAGGATCGTAGGACCTTTCCGTCGCGGTCTAGAACGACTATCGGATCGGCTTTGTCGCCGCGTTGTATTTCGTAAATAGTCCCCTTGCTGTCAACTGCTACCCAGGAGACGGCCCCAGATTCCCACCCGCTTGCGGTGGCTGCGCTGCGAAATGCACGCCTTTGAATGGCAGCATCGGAGATGCTTCGATTCGAGCACGCAACTCAGCAGTGACCGTGTCCTGCGTTTCGCGCCCTGCCCTAGTCTGTCCAGGCGATTGCACGAAAAGTGCAAAGGAAACAAAGTAGAACAGGACTCTCAATGACATTTTGGGCATAATAGTCAGGAAGCCCGGGTTCGCAATTTATCAGCAAGGGGATTGTCCCATGGCGCGACCATTATGGTCAGGAAGCATCCAGATATCTCTGGTCGGGTTTGCAGTCGAAATCTACCCGGCAACCAATACCACCAGGCCCTTCGCGTTCCACGAGATTGATCGCAACACCATGACCAGGGTCAAGCGTCAAAGTGTTTCGCCCGGGGCGGCCTCGGGGGAAGACGCAGCAGATGCATTGGTAGACACGCAGGAGGCCGAGGAACAGCGCAATGGCAACCAGGCGTTGCACCTCGCGCGCCAGTTGCAAAGCACCTTGACCGGCGGCCTTAGCGCTCCCGCCGCGATGGAACACCTGGTCGAGCGCGCCGACATCGTCAAAGGCTACGAGTACGAAAAAGGCAAATACGCCATCATCGAACCGGCTGAGCTCAAGAACCTGCGCATGGCCGGCAAAAAGACGATCGAGGTTTCCCAATTCTCCAGGGCGGGCGAGATCGATCCTGCGCTGTTTGAGAAGCCTTACTTCGTGATGCCCAAGGCGGGTCCGCAGGCGACAGCGTTTGCCGTCATCCGTAAAAGCCTGCGAGAAAGCGGCATGGTGGGCCTGGGCGAGATCGTCTTCAGCGGCAGGCAGCATTTGATGGCTCTTGCCCCGCCCCTCGATCCCAACCAGCCGGGCATGATGTTGTACACCCTTCGTTTTGCCGCCGAGCTGCGCAACGCCCGCGATTACTCGAACAACGTGGAAGAGGTAAAGGCCGACGCCGCCCAGATGAAGCTGGCCAAACAATTGATCGATGCGTACACGCAGCCATTTGAGCACAGCGCCTTCAAGGATCACTACGAGGAAGCGCTTCGCGAGCTGGTGGAGGCCAAGATCAACAATCTGCCGATAGCCGAGGAGCCGGTGGAGAAGAAGCAGGGCAAGGTCATCGATCTGATGGAAGCATTGCGCAAGAGCCTGCTGCAGAAGAAGCCGGTGCAGGCTGCCGATGACGAGGCATCGGCGGAAACCAGCTCATCCCCTTCGGGCGCGAAGAAGCCCATGACGAATGCATCTTCCAAAGCCACAACCGCGGCTGCGAAATCGCAGAGTGCTGAATCGCCACAAGCCCCAGCACGCAAGAAAGCACGGTCGGCGTAAACCAGCGAGCACGGTGCCGTGCCCTAGAGACGCGTCAGAGATTTCATGCCCGGCCTTGCCCGGCCGTCGGCTCCGTCGTCCCGAACTCCTGAGCATCCTGCTATATTTTGTCCATGCAGGATCAAGGCCCGCCGCCCTTTGCGGATGCCAACGAAGTCGACCTAACGATTCTGGGAGTTCTGCCTATGCGGGATAATCAC
>JBARKD010000457.1:0-3986 GCA_049800615.1 Acidobacteriaceae bacterium
CGTCGACCGACTGTGCGTGCGCCGCCATACAGAGCGCCAGCAGCATGGCGAAGAATGCAAAAATCTGCGCGGCAGTTTGCGGAGTGTATGCGGCTCTCGCTGAACTGGAATAGGAAATTGCTTTTCCTGACGTACTGGCTCTCGATAAGAAAGTTCCCACAACGGCCTCCTGGGCTTTCAGCCCAAAATGGGTGTCTCCAGAGATCTCGTGTTTTTGCTGTGCGTGGCTTTGCTGCATCTGGTCTTGCTGCATCTGGTTGAGAGCCGTTCCACGGTTTCCATCGCTAGCCCTCATCGAATCCTGGAACCTCAGTGTCACAGGGCTACCGAAGCGCTCTGCACCGGGTCAGCCGAGGAACACTTGGTTCAACAGCAGACTGCTAAAGATTCCTGGATTACGCCGTCCTGTATAGGTGTCGGGAAATACGGTTGTCAAGAAAAATATCTCACTCTGAATATGTGACAACTATATGATGATTTTGGCCATGGCGCTGCTTGGTAAGCCGTCCCGCGTCTCATGGAAGGGGGTGCGCCCAAAGAGGCGCCTGGCTTCGCGCAAGCTACGTTCTCCGCGCCCCAGGGGTCCGCGCTCGGGTAGGAATCCGTGACTGTTGGTCGTAAAGTAGCCCAAGTGATCCCTTCTCGCAGCCGCCGTAGTGTCATTGGCGTTCTTCTCCTGGTATTAAGCCCGCAGGCTTTGTTTCCCGGTCACTCCGGGGCACAAACGGTGGATCATACGGCCACGGGGCAAGAGGCGGCGCCGCCAGTCTCCGCTGTTCTGGATCAGGCAAAGCAGCTTGTGCAACAAGGCGATCCCCAGGCGGCTCTCTCCCTGCTCGAGCAGGTCCCCGCGCATAGCCCGCACGCCGCCGATGTGCACACCTTGAAAGGAATTTGCCTGGCGTTGCTGGCGAAACCGATCGAGTCCGCCGCCGAATTTGATCAGGCCATTGCCCTGCGGCCTAATTACGCTCCCTCGTATCTTTCGTCAGGCTTGGCCTATGCCACGTTTAACAACCTCGACCGGGCTATCGAACGCCTTTCCATGGCGGTTAAGCTTGCTCCAACCTTGCCCGGCGTTCGCTACAACTATGCCCTCGTGCTGGCGCGAGCGGGGAAATATCAGGAGTCGGAGAAGCAAGTAGATCTGGAGTTGGCAAATAAAGAGGCCAAGGTGTCTGCTCTCGATCTCTGGCGGCTGAAAGCGCGCGATGCCTATTACCAGAAGAAATGGCAGGACGCCCTCGATGCGTACAACAAGGCCCTGGAGCTTGATCCGCAATGGGTTGAAGCGTATTCGGCGATCGGCGAAGCTATGTTCTCGCTCAATCGCCCTGCGCAGGAAAGCCTGCCGGCACTCAAAAAGGCGGAGAGTCTCGACCCGCAAAACGAGAGGCCCCATGCGCTGCTGGGCAGGCTGTATCAGGACGCCGGCGAGCAGGACAAAGCTATCGCCGAATTAGAAACTGCGCACCGCCTCATGCCCAGCGATCGCGAGGTGACCTACCGGCTTTACAGGATGTATAGCCTCAAGGGAGACACAGGAGACGCCGATCGCCTGCAAACGGATCTGGAAACTCTGCTGGCCGGCAATCATGCCGAGGCGGATAGCGAGACGAAGGCGATGGTGCTGAACAACACAGGCCTCGAACTGGAGAAGAAGGGCGACCTGGCCGGTGCACTGGAGCACTATGAAGAGGCGGCAAAGACAGATGTCTCCAATCTGGTTTTCCAGCGAAATGCCGCCCTCATTCTCTGCAAGACAGGCCGTCCGGAGGAGGCAATTCGCCGCCTGCGCGATATTCTTACGCTGGACGCGGACGACGCGGAAACCTTGCAGATCCTGGCGGTCGCCAACGAGCTGGCCGCGGGCAATCTCGCTTCGAAGAAGACTTTGCCGGGTCCACAGTCGTCGCGCTGAGCAAGCTGCAATACGTGACTGTGACAGTTCACCGATTCGGGGTGATCACTGTATTGCGCCGCGACACACGCTCCACAGCTTCCCAATCGATCGAGATGCCTATGCCCGGTTCCATGCTGGGAGACATTTTCCCCTCTTTCATGACGGGCAGATTGCGCAAGAGCTGATCCAGGGGATCGGCACCGCACTCCTGCGTGATCAATTCCACGGCCTCGACGTTGGGAAATGCACAGGCGAGGTGAACATGCAGCGGGGCAAAGACGTGGGGGAACACGGTTCTGCCCGCCGCAGCCGCAATATTGATGGCCTCCACCGCGCCCGTAATTCCGCCCACGGTCGTGGCGTCGACGCGCAGAATGTCGATTCCGCTTACCAGGTCTGAAACCACGCCCGGTCCGAAAACATCTTCGCCGGCGGCTATGGGTGTGGTGAGTTCACGGCGCAGCTGATGAGTCCATCGGATGTCGGACGCGGCGAACGGATCCTCGAGAAAATTCAATCCCAACCCATCGATGTCAAGGCATGCTCGCTTGGCCTCGGATAAGGTGCTCCAGGTCCAGTGTGCATCGGCCGCTACCCGCCCCGGCATTCGCTGCGCCACCGCGGAAGCATATTTGAAATCGAACGCGCGATCGTCGCCCTTGAGCATGATCTTTACCCGCTTGCACCCCGCATCTTCAAGCAGGCCAACTTCCTTGACCACGTCTTCAATCCCTCGCTGATCCACGTAGTAGCCTGCAACGACAGTGACCTCGGCCGCAGTGCGCAAGCCTCCGAGAAATTCAAACAGAGGCTGGTTGGCCAGCTTCGTCGCGATATCCCACAGAGCAATGTCCAGTAAGCTGAGGGCGCGGGTCAGGCCCGCTCGGGCAGGTACATTGGAGTATTCGAGCTGAAACATCACCTGCCGCCGCATCTGCGCGTCTTTGCCGAGAATGCGGCGCGCCATGTTGCTGAGCGTGTCAAACAGCGGCGTCCCTCGCGGATAGCCGATGGCTTCGCCAAATACACCGGCGTCGGTCTCAACCCGCAGCAGAACATAATCTCGCGTGCGAATCTCGACCGGCCCCAGACGTAGAACGTAGGGAAGCGCTATTCCGCACTCAGCGATTTGAACTTTCGCAATCTTCAATCGTCAACCTCGATCGTCCGCGCGTTGTTGCCACAAAGAACATTATGGTATAAACGTCCATTCTTCAAGACGAGCTGTCATCGCCTTCGGCGAAAGCGTCGTGGGTTACACTACTACGCGCAGCCACCAGGCTAGAGGAGATAACTTTGGCATCGCCATCCAACACGTCGTCCGGAATTCCTGGGCTGCGAGGCACAGAGCATGTCGGCTTTACCGTGCCCGACCTCGAGCAGGCCACGAAATTTTTCGTGGACGTGATCGGCTGTGAGTACATGTTCGAGCTCGGCCCATTCCTGGCCCAGGATGACTGGATGGAAAAGCATTTGGATGTGCATCCCCGCACAGTGATGCGCAGGCTGCGTTTTTTCCGCTGCAAATATGGTCCCAATTTCGAAATTTTCGAGTATGAGGCGCCGGAACAGAATTTGGCTCCGCCGAAAAACAGCGATGTCGGTGGACATCATCTGGCGTTTTATGTCGACGATTTCGAGGCGGCTCTCGCTTATCTGCTCGAAAAGGGAGTCAAGGTCTGCGGCAAGCCCACGGTACGAAGCGCAGGGCCCAACGCGGGGCAAACCTGGATTTACTTCCTATCGCCGTGGGGCATGCAATTTGAATTAGTCAGCTTTCCCAACGGCAAAGGATACGAGAAGGACAGCACCAGGCGTCTGTGGCACCCCGCCAAGCCCGCGGAGTAGCGGGCAACTCGAATGAAAGATTCCTGACTCAGACGGTCAATGCCCTCAGCGGCTCAAGCCGATCGTCTATTTGATGGGACGGCGGGGCTGAAAGACTCTGCGTGAGAGCCGATGGTTCCATAAAGATCTATCGCCGGTTCAGTAAACCGCAGATCCCTCCACTTCGCTACCCCGGATTTCCCGTTGAGGTTAGCGGCGTTGGCGAGCTTCATGCGCCTTTCTTTAAGGAAAGGCG
>JBARKD010000458.1:0-4271 GCA_049800615.1 Acidobacteriaceae bacterium
GACAATAGGAATATCCTGGGTCCGCAGATAGAAAACTACTCACCCGATCAGATCTCCGACCTTTTGAATTACGTGCCAAATCCGTTTTACGGATATATCACCAATCAGAACAGTGCCTTGTCCGGCAGTACCATACAGGCCTACCAGCTACAACTGCCGCACCCGCAATTTACGACGTTTGGTGGGGATACTCAGCCGATCGCCAACTCGATCTATAACGCACTGCAGGCCAAGGTAGAGAAACGCTTCTCCAAGGGACTCGAGTTGTTGGTAACCTACAATTTTTCCAAAAGCATCGACGACGCTTCCTCCAGTGATGACGACTTTCTCGGCGGCACAACCTCGCTTCAGGACCCCAACAAGCCCTGGCTCGAACGCAGCGTCTCGCTGTTCGATATTCCCCAGCAGTTTCAGATCACACACGTCTATCAACTGCCGTTCGGCCGTGGGAAGCAATTCGGTGGTGACTGGAATCCGATCGTCGACGGTTTCCTGGGTGGCTGGCAGGTGAACGGCACCTGGTCGTTCCTGAGTGGCTATCCGCTGTTACCAACGCTGGCCAACGGAGTGTCTCTGCCGACCTACGGTCCACAGCGGCCGAATTTGAGCGGCAAGCCTACAAGGAATCACGGCAAAGACTGGATGACCAACTATATCGCCAACCCCCAGGTCTTTTCAGTGCCGGCGTCCTTTGCCTTAGGAACCGCGCCGCGCACACTGCCCTGGGTTCGGACGCCGGGCACCGACACGGCGAATTTGTCTGTATCGAAGTCCCTCGCATTGACGAAGATAAGGGAGGGTATGCAACTGCAATACCGCCTGGAAGCATTCAATGCGCTCAACCATCCCCAGTTTGCGGCCCCAAGCATGCTCTACAATTCGTCGGCGTTCGGCAACGTCACGAGCCAAGCCAACAATCCCAGGAATGTGCAGATGGCTCTCAGGCTAACCTTCTAATTGGAGTTTTCTTGGCAAACGCGTAGCATGAAACGGCATAGGATACGCGGTTTCATGCTACGCCCCCGAGCAATGAAAGCCACAGGAGCCGCAGCCCTGTTGCTCTTGATTGGCGTGCCGGGATCGCTGCTACAGCCGAAAACATTGCCCGTCGCTTTTACCGATATCACTTCGGACGCGGGGATCTTCTGGAAGCAGGTGAGCGGCGCGTCGGCCAGTCATTTTCTTACGGAAACCATGGGTGGCGGCGTCGCATTCCTGGATGTCGATCATGATGGCCTGCTGGATATTTTTCTGGTCACGGGTGGCGACACACCGAACCACACCAGCGAACACCCGGCGCGCAATGCGCTCTACCGGAATCTTGGAAACGGAAAATTTGAGGAGATAGCGGCAAAAGCAGGAGTCGACCGGAACTCATTCTACGGCATTGGTGTCGCCGGAGCAGATTACGACAACGATGGATTTCCTGACCTGTACATCACGGGCTATCCGCAAAGCGCTCTGTGGCACAACAACGGCAATGGGACGTTCAGCGATGTAACGATGAAGGCCGGCGTAGGAAACACTGGAAAATTCGGTGCAAGCGCAGCCTGGTTCGACTACGACCACGATGGCCTGCTTGACCTGTTCGTCTGTAACTATGTGAAGTTTACCTACGACCTTGCGCTGCATTGCACGTTCGAGGGCACACCCACCTATTGCGCTCAGAAAGCGTACGAAGGAGATGTGCCCACGCTTTATCACAACAACGGCGACGGCACCTTCACCGATGTTACGGCCCAGGCCGGTCTATCTCGTCTGGCTGGGCGCGCCCTGGGGGTTGTTGCCATTGATGTAGATGGTGACGGTTGGCAGGACCTGTTTGTGTCCCGCGACGCGTCGCCTAACCTTCTTCTGATGAACAGGCACGATGGCACTTTTGAGGACCGGGCTCTGGATGCCGACGTGGCTTTCAACATGGATGGGAACGCGCTCTCAGGCATGGGAGTCGATGCCGGTGATTTCACAGGCAGCGGTTTCCCCGGCTTTGCAGTCACGAACTTCAGCGGCGAGCGCCATTCGCTGTTTGTGAATCGAGGCAGGTTTCCCCTGTCGGCCAAAACCCTTGAGTCGGGTCTTGGCTCCTCCACCATGCCCTACGTCGGTTGGGGCGTTCAGTTTATTGACTACAACAACTCGGGTCTTCTCGATTTGCTGATCGCCAATGGGCACATATATGAATCCATCGAGAAACAGCAACCAGGAATTACCTATGCTGAACCTCCGCTGCTTTTGAGGAACGCTGGCGATGGCAAATTTCACAATATGAGGGGGTCAGCGGGGCCGGCATTTCAACAGAAATTCGTCGCCCGCGGCCTGGCGACGGGCGATATGGATAACGACGGTCGCATCGACGCCATCCTTACTCGATTGAATGACTCGCCAGTACTGCTGCAAAATACCTGGCGGCCAAGTGGTGCGTGGATTGGCTTGGAACTGCAAGGGACACGCAGCAACCGGGATGCGATTGGAGCCAAGGTGACGGTCTCACTTGCGAAGAGCAAGCTTGTTCGTTGGGTCACGGGCGGATCAAGCTACCTCTCTACACATGACAAACGAGTCCTGGTAGGTCTAGGGGATGATGCGGCGAACGGGAAAGTGAGCGCGGAGATCCTCTGGCCCAGCGGACAAACGCAAGCGCTTTCGGGCCTGAGGATCAATGAATATCATCATATTCTGGAACCAAAGTGAGAAGTCCCCGAACAACGCCGGTGATTTTGGCGCTCATGATCTCCGCGGCATTGGGTGGCCACCGGGTTGCAGCTCAATCTTCTGCTACGACTGACGACGCAGGCCAAGGAATGCAATTCGCAGCTGCGGGAAAGTTGCCGGCGGCTGAGATTGCACTTCGCAAGGCGATGGAGCGGAAGCCGAAGGACCCGCGCACCATCATGCTGCAGGGGGTAGTAGCAGAGAAGCACGGAGATTTTCGAGAGGCGGCACGGTTATTGACGTCGGTTTCCCAGGCTCTAAGCACGGAGCCGCTGGCGGCGGCGGCCCTGGCTACTTCCTGCTATCACGCGGGCACGATCGACCAAGCACGCTCGTGCATGCACGTGATCCGAAATGCTTCGCCGCGGGGCATTTTTTTAGTGGCTACGGCTGCCGCCGATGCCGAAGATTTTGCGACTGCCGAAGCCATGCTGGTGTCGATCAAGCTCTCTTATCCGGATCCAGCCGCCGTCGGATACCAACTCGCCCTGGTTCAATATCACGCAGGGCATATCGCCGATAGCCAAACCACGCTGATGGACATGATTGGCAAAGGCGAGAGCAATGCGGACGTGCACAACCTGCTCGGCTGGTGTTGGTTCAAGTCCAATGATCTAAACCAGGCGGAACAGGAAATGAAAGAGTCTATCCGGCTCGATCCTGCGGCGGTTACAAATTATCTGGATTTGGCGCGCATGCAACTTGCGGGGCAGCAACTCGATGCGGCGCTGGAAAGTTCTACCCACACGGTGACTCTTTTCCCCAAATCCGCGGAAGCATGGCTGCTGAAGGGATCGATCGAGACCGCCGCTCAGAGATTGACCGATGCTGTCGCATCCTATACGACGGCAGTGCATTTGAGCAGCAACGATCCGGATGCGGAACTCGCACTTGCCACGGCCCAGTGGCTGGCCGGAATGACCTCTCAATCGCGCGCTGGATTCCAACGGCTGCTCCAGCGCTATCCCCGCAATGCCGCGATCTACGTAGGTTATGCCGACTTTCTGACGAGTGTGGCGCCCGGTGAAACGGGACAGGTGACACGATTGATGAAAACAGCGTCGTCCCTGGATCCATCCTTGGCCGAACCCCATTACTACCTGGGAAATTTGGCGCTTACCGGGGGAAGGCTTGATGAAGCAGTGCACCAATTGGAAACCGCCATACGATTGGATCCTGACAGTAGTAAGGCTCACTTCGCGCTCTCTCACGCGCTGCGCCAGCAAGGGCGCCCGGAGGAAAGCGCGCGGGAACTGGCTATTTATAACCAACTGAAAACTGCTGAAGATGGAGCGACCGGATCTGTGCGGTAGGCGTCGTGGCCATCGAACAGCGGCATCCATCCTAAGCCGCCGTCCTCCCCTTTGTCATCCCGAGAGCTTGTGACTTTTTGGATTCGAAGGGGCGGGGCTTCAGCCCCGCCGATCTTCCGCTCTAGATTGAATTGTCATCCCGACCGAAGCGTAGCGAAGTGGAGGGACCTGCTGTTCCCGGAACTATCGGTTCCCACGCAGGCTCTTAAAGCCCCGCCCCTTCAAAACCAATACAGGCTCTGGGGA